>JAYVQD010000347.1:0-22789 GCA_043777275.1 Nitrosomonadales bacterium | reverse complement strand
GCTCGGCGGATGTGGTCGCGCTCGACGACTCGCTCGTCGCAGCGATGAGCCCCGCGGTGTTTCGCGCACTGTTGCACGAACATCCCGCCGCCTGCGATCTCATCCTGCATCGGCTGGTCAGCTCCGTGCGCGAACTGACCGAACGGATATTTGATTTGAGTACGCTCGGTGTGCAGAACCGCGTTCACGCCGAGCTGCTGCGCCTCGCAAAACAAACGCAGATCAAGGGCAATGCAGCGCGCATCGATCCCGCGCCCAGGCATGCCGAGATCGCCAGCCAGGTCAGCACCTATCGCGAGCAGGTCACGCGCGAGCTATCGGCGATGGTGAAGCAAGGCCTTATCCAGCGCTCAGGCCGCGCGCTCGTCATACCTGACGTCGCCCGGCTTGAGAAGATTGTCGCCGACGTGCGGCGTTCGCCTTAGTTCGCGGCCGCTAACCAGCGGTCCGTAACCGCCATCCGCAAACGCAACGTATCGCCATCCATCAGCGGTCGGCGCTGCAACAGCGGGTAGCACGGCGCCGAAACCGTTGCGCGCGACATCGGCTGCGCGCCGCCGGAATTGAGATCGATTCCGAGGCTGCGCACGGCGATTACCACCTGCAGCCGGCTCGATACGTTCAGCGCGTGCATAATATTGGCAACATGCACCTTCACGGTGCCACCCGCGATATTGAGCCGTCTGCCGATCAGCTTGTTCGGCAAGCCCTCGCACAGCAACGCAAGCACCTCGTGTTGGCGGCGGGTCAAGTGTTCCAGCGGCGAAGCGGGCGCTTGCTGAAGCCGGCTGGCGGTTCTGATTTCATACATATTTCCCATGGCGATGTCTCCTGTCTGGGTTGAAATAGGCCTGATTCGCAGTGTTTGCGTTGCAGGCCAACCGTTCATTACGGTTTCCAGTCTAGGTATCCGTCCATCCCGGGTAAGTGCGTAAACGCACCAGATTTGTAACTTTTCTGGGACAATTGCACGGGCGCTCAAATCCATGAAAATCCCTTTACGACCGATTTCAAACCTCAACGCAGACACTTTGTCCAGGCTGGCCGTATAGGCCAAAATGGTTATTCCCCCAAACCTCAAAGCCTCCTAGCATGGTCTCAAACGACGCCCTCTCCACGGCCCAGGCAACTCGCGTAATTCGCACAGTGCTGATGGTGGATATTGTGGAGTCTGTCCGGCTGATGGCGGAGGACGAGAATGACACGGTGCACAGATGGTTGCGGCTTGTCAGGCATATAGAGGCGGCGGTGCTGCCCGTGCATGGGGGACGGCTGGTAAAAAGCCAAGGAGACGGTTTGATGTTGGAATTTCCAAGCGTCCGGCCCGCGTTGCAGGCCGCGTTTACGATCCAGCAGGCGTGCGCCGAAGCCAATGCCGGCGTCGCGCCGCCACGTCAAATGCATCTCAGGATGGGTGCGCAGGTCGGCGAGCTGATAGCCGACGAGCACGACGTCTACGGTCACGACGTGAATCTGGCGGCGCGGCTCACCACGTTGGCGGGAGCGGGAGAAATCGTGGTGTCCGCCGATGTGCGCGATCAACTCACACCGGCGCTGGATGCGGACATCGAGGATCTCGGCGAACGCCGCCTCAAGGGCATCGACAAACCCATTCGGGCGTTCCGCGCATGGCCGCCCGGCCAGACCGCGCGGCAAGCGGTTGCGCCCAGAGCGCGCATGGGTGACCGCCCCTCCATCGCGGTGCTGCCATTTCGCAATCTTTCCGGCGATGCGCAGCACGCTTTTCTGGGCGACGTGATTGCCGACGACGTGATCGGCCACCTGTCACGCGTAGCGGATCTGACCGTGATATCGCGTTTATCGACCACGCCCTTTCGCGACCTCACTTACGAACCCAGAAACGTCGCTGAAGTCCTTGGCGTTCGCTATTTGCTGACCGGCAAGTTACAGTTTTCCGGCACCCGCCTGCGTCTCATGGCCGAACTGGTGGAATCCGAAGGCGGGCGCGTGGTTTGGGCAGATCGTTTCGATGGCTCGATCATGGACATCTTCGAACTTCAGGACGAGATGTCGCTGTCCATCGCCAAGCGCATTGTGCCGTTCGTGCGCGAGCTCGAACTAAAGCGCTCACGCACGCAACGCCCGGAGAATTTAACCGCCTACGAACGCACGCTGCAGGCGGTGGATTATCTGCACCACGGCTCGGTCGACGACATGAATCGCGCACAGGCGATGCTCGAAGCGGCGATTCAGTCGGACCCGTCGTTTGTCGCGCCCTACGCATGGCTCGCGCGCTTGCATGTGTTGCGCGTGGGCCAGGGCTGGTCTGCCAACCCGGCGCGCGATGCGATCGAGGCAAACCGCTATGCCGAGTCCGCACTCGAAAAAGACGACAGGGATCCGTGGGCGCTGTCGGTATCCGGCCTGGTCGCGGCGTATCTGAACAAAGACCTTGAAACTGCCATTGCCCGCTACGACACGGCTTTGGCGATCAATCCCAGCTCGGCACCCGCATGGGTATGGAGTACTGCGGCACACGCGTGGCTCGGACAAGGCGAAGAAGCAGTCAAACGCTCCCCTCGCGCGATCGAACTTTCGCCATTTGACCCGCACAAATATACATTTACGTCACTTGCGGGCACGGCACACGCGGTCGACGGCCAGTATGACAAAGCGGTCGAGCTTTGCAGGCTCTCGTTACGAGAAAATAGAATGTACACGGCCACCCACCGGTTGCTGGTTATCTCGCTCGCACTTGCGGGCCACGTCGAGGACGCGCGGGATGCCGCCGTAGGGTTACTGGAGTTGGAGCCGGAACTGACAGTAAGCGGGTGGCGGCGGCGGTATCCAGGCAACACTAGCACGTACGCCGATCTGTTTTGTGGGGCACTTAGGATGGCAGGAATTCCACCTTAATTTTGAATTCTCGTAATCCAAAAGGCCTATATCAAAATGCACTTGTACACCCCACGATCAGGGCATTAATCGACAAAGGGAGGAATCATGCAATTTTCATTCGGCGGTTTCCGCAATGATGGCAACGACGGTAATGATGGCAACGACGGCAATGATGGTAATGATGGTAATGATGGCAATTCGTCGTCAATCGCAGGTGTTGGTGCCTATTTGGGCCGTCGAACAAGCCCACTCCTGGCCCAAGCCTTATCGTCAACCCAAGGCGGAATCACACTAGGTTACAGCGGGATTGGCACTCCGGATACAAATCTTGCCCCGGTTCCCGCCAACAAAGCCTTCGAACGCTGGTCGAGGGACGTGCGCGGTCACCAATACGAGTTCGAGTTGCTCAGTGGGCTCGCCTTCGACGGCAGCGTCGCGAACAAGGCGACGCTGAAGTTCCCTGCCGGCACACCCGGCACGAATCCTTTTGTGATTAACGCGCCGACGTACGAGTCTTCGCAACCATTGCTCAAAGACGAACTGCAAAAGGTGTTCGACAAGGCTGCTTTGCGGCCCGACCGGATGAACGAAATCCTCACGCAAGTGACAGTGCCCTACGCGTTTTTTGCCATGGTGCTCAACCTGCAACCCGGACGGCACCGCGCCACCTACGAGCTGATGGCGGCGGTATTCCGCATGTCGACGGTTAGCGTGATGCAGTTCAAACACCATTTCAGAACGCGCCGTCCCGCCGACCGTTCGCCGTTGATACAGCCGGTGCTGCTCACGCCGGGGCACGGCGCCTATCCCTCGGGCCACGCTACGCAGTGCCATTTTGTGGCGTCCGTCCTGAAAGTACTAACCGGTGTTGCAGCAGGGAGCGAGATTGACGATCAACTCACCAAGCTGGCAAAACGAATCGCCGAAAACCGCGTGGTCGCGGGATTGCATTTCCCGGAAGACAACGACGCGGGAGAAGCGCTGGGCAAGCAACTTGCGGCACATTTTGTCAAGAAGACGACGGTCGCCGATTCGGCCCTGAAGTGGCTATGGGACAAAGCCAGAGCAGAATGGCAATAGCGCGCGCCTACAGGTCGTAATAGCGGTTCGCCATCGAAAAGGAAAGCATCATGGAAAAGACAGCCCCCTGCGATCTGAAACTGGCACGCGACGACTCTTTTGCGAAGTTGCCGCGCGACAAGCAATCCGCGCTTGATCCGTCACTGCGGCGGGTTGCTGCACTCGTCGAAGCGCGCAACGTGGATGAGTTATTCCGGCGTACAGGAATACGCAAACCCGAGAATCCCGATAGCAAGGAAGTTCCCGAACTGTCGTTGTTTGTTGAACTTGCCATCGATAAAGACGAGCGCATAAACCTGCCGGATGGTTTGACCCTCAAAATTCCCAAGGCGTACTTTAACGAAGCCCGCACCAACAAGTCGCTCACCCATGTGACGGCGCGCGTTGCACTTGACCCTGAAATTTTCGATGGCAACGCCGGAAAACTGCGCGATCTCATCGTCAATGTTCTTTCCGACGGACGCATCAAACGATTGAGTCTGGCCAGACCGTTGCAGCCCTGCCTTGCCGACTCACTTTCCGATATCGGGTTGCCGCTTGACAGCGTACACAAGGGAACTGCCCTCGATGGCAAAGACATCATCGTGGGCATCATCGATGACGGTTGCGCGCTCGCCCATCAGGACTTTCTCATAGCGTCGGCGCATCGCGGCTCTGGATTAGCGTCGCGTGTTCAATGTTTGTGGGATCAGTCGGCCACACCCAAGCCGGCAGCCGCAGGTTGGGTGCAGCCGGAAGATTTCGGCTATGGTTTTGAACTGGAAAACGCGTCGATTAATGCCGCACTCGATCAGCCGGGCGCCGTCCGCAGCGGTGTCGTGGAAGCGGACAAGATATACCACCATCTCGGATACCCGATATCCGAGATAGCGTCGCACGGCACGCACGTGATGAGTATCGCTGCCGGGAACGGCCGTTCGCTGATGGGACACAAGGGGGTTGCGCACGCCGCCGATATGGTGTTCGTGCAGCTTCCGCAAACCGCCATAACCAGCGGCGGCCCTGTACTGAGCAACCATATCCTCGACGGTGTGATGTATATTTTTGCGCGGGCGCAACGCTTGAACAAGCCGGCGGTGGTCAATATCAGTTACGGCGGATACACCGGGCCTCACGACGGCACCACCGAGCTGGAAAGCGGGATGGATCAATTGCTTGCAATACCCGGTCGCACGGTGGTTGTGGCCGCGGGCAACGGCTTCGAAGCGGACTGCCATGCGCGCGGAATCATAGGCGTTGCAGAGGCGCCCGTGACCCTGCAATGGGTGTTGCGGCCAGAGGACCCCACCGCCAATTTCCTGGAAGTTTGGTATAACGGCGACACCAGCCTTGATCTGCGCCTCACGCCGCCAGGCACCGCCGCGGCACTGGGCCCGGTTCCACTCGGCAGCCAAATCTGCATCCAGCGGCCTTCGGACCTGCAGCGCATCGGCACGATTGACCACACTATTTATCCTGGAAACGGTGACCACCGAATCACCATCATTCTCGCGTCGACGGCTGGAGAAATCGCAGCGCCGAACATGGCCGCCCCTTCCGGTATCTGGCAGATTGAGCTCAGCAACACCGGTGCCGCCAGCGCGGAGTTTCACGCGTGGATCGAGCGCGATGCCAGTGGAGGCCGCGGCAGCGCGCGCCGGCAGCAGTCGCATTTTGTCCCTGCGCAGGCCGATCCCGGATGCACACTGGGTAGCCTTGCAACCGGGCATCGCACCATAGCGGTCGGGGCTTACAACACGGCGACCCAGGAAATCTGCCGTTACTCCGCCGCCGGCCCCACGCGCGCCATTGGCGGAGACCCCGGCACCGCACGCCAGAAGCCGGAGGTTTGTGCGCCGGCCGAAGAAGACCCGGCAGGCCGTGGCACTCTCTCGGCTGCTTCGCTTCGGGCGCAACCGAAACGCATGAACGGCACCAGTGCATCCGCTCCACACGTCACCGGGCTGGTGGCGCTGATGTACCAATACACTCGTGATGCCGGACGCCCTCAGCTCTCGGCTGGCGAGATGCGCGATAAAATCATGCAGGCTGCGCTGACATCGCCACCGCTCGAGTTGAACCGGCATCAGCAGGCAGACGATACCCGACCGCACAAGCAGAATGTGCATCGCGCCGAATTAACCGGCAGCGGTAAAGTCAATGTGCAGGCGACTCTCGATCTGCTCTAAGCAGGTCGTGGAGCCAGCGTACGCTCTTAGCGAAACTGCTGTGCCAAAGTCCGCTCGTCGATGCGGGGAATATAGGTGATGCCCCTGCGGGTTGCCCAGGTGACAACCTGAAAATGCAATGGGATCAGGCCGACGTCCGATACCGCGACCGCGACAGCGTCCTGTAGCAACTTCTCGCGCTTTTTGTCGTCCACCGTGCGCAACCCCTCTTCGAGCAAGGCGTCGAGTTTCGGATTCGAATACAGCCCGAAATTGACTGTGCCCATTCCCTTGTCGGGATTGATCGTCGCCAAAATGGATCGCAATGGGGAAGACACTTCGCCGGTTTGCGGCCCCCAGCCGACGAGCGCCATGGAAAACTCCTTCTTGTTCGCTCGCGGAAAATAGACGGCGAGAGGCATCACCTCGACTCGCACCTGAATGCCAACGCGCGCGAGCATCTGCGCCACTGCCTGCACGATTTGTTCGTCATTTACGTAGCGGTTGTTGGGGCCGTGTATCGTGAGCCCGAACCCGTCGGGATAGCCCGCATCCGCCAATAGTTTTCGTGCGCCATCAGGGTCATAGGGCTCGACCTTCAGCGCCGCATTGAAACCGAACATCGGGCTCGGCACCAGGTTACCGGTCGGCACGCCCAGGCCCTCCATGACGCGATCGGCGATCGCCTGGCGATTGATCGCTTTGCTGAACGCCTGCCGTACACGCAGGTCCTTAAACGGATTTCGCGTGAGCGGCTTGCCGGATTTGTCGGTTACAAAAGGCGAAACGTCTCGTCCCTGATCGAGGTTAAAGTAAATGACGCGATGCGAGACCTTTGAGAACACCTGCACATTCGGATTCGTCTTGAGCTTGGCATAGTCTGAAGTGGGCACGTTGTCTATCGCGTCTACGTCGCCTGCCAGCAGCGCGGCTAATCGTGACGGATCGGCGGTCACGAACCGTAAAGTAACCTTATCCCATAACGGCTTTTCGCCCCAATAGGCGTCATGGCGAACCAGTTCAACGCGGTCGCCACGCCGGAAAGCGCCAAACCGGAATGGCCCGGTGCCGATTACCGCTCCACTCTGCGCGAAATCTTCACTCGCGCGGCCCTGTGTCGCTTTTTTCGAGACGATAAAAATCGCGCTAAGATCATTCAGCATCAGCGGATAGGGCGTAGCGGTTTTTAACCGTATCGTCAGTGGATCGACAATCTCCTTGCTGATGATCTGCCGGGTATAGAGCGTAAACGGTCCCGGGGAATTCTTGATGGTTGCCGGCCGCTCGATCGACCATGCAACGTCTTCTGCAGTCAGATCGCTGCCATCATGAAACTTTACGCCCTTCCTGAGTTTGAACTCCCACGTCGTTTCATCGACGAGCCGCCACGACTCTGCGAGCGCGGGAACCAGCCGCGAGTCGGAATCAAATCGCGTCAGGGCCTCGAACATGTGCGCGGCAATAATGTTGTTTGGCGCGAAAGCGTGAAACTGCGGATCCATCGAGTTCGGCTCGGAACTCAGCGCGATTCGAAGATCAGCCGAACGCGCGGGCAGTGCAAAGATCACGAGAGCGGTAAACCCGACTATGACTAACGAGGCTATTCGATGCATCACTTCCACTCTCCACTAAACCGGCGAGGCTTTGCCGAAAAGAATCATACTATTATGCCTAAACCACGCGGACTATTTTGCCAAATCAATTGCCTGACCGGCTTGACAGGAATAATGGAAAATACATTCCGCAACGCGATAAGATTACGTCCATCCATTTCACCACACGGAAATCACCATGTCCGCCGCGAATAACACGTCAAACGAAGTACGCTACACCCTCGCTCCCACGCGCCTGGGGCCTATTCCCGAAGACCAGATGACCGCCGCGCAAAAAGCGGCAGTCGATGGCGTCATGTCCGGCCCGCGCAAGCACATGGGCGGGCCGTTCAGCGCATTGTTGCGCAGCCCGGAGTTGATGAATCGCGTGCAAAAGGTTGGCGAGTATCTGCGCTTTATTTGTCCATTGGAAAAACGCCTTGGCGAATTCGCCGCCATCATTGCCGCGCGCCACTATTCGCAGCAATTCGAGTGGTGGGCGCACTACCGGCAGGCGGTCGAAGCCGGACTCAAACCTGAAATCGGCGACGCAGTGCGTGAAGGCCGCCGTCCCGCCGGCATGGCCGAGGACGAAGAAATTCTCTATGATTTTTTGACCGAGGCACTGAAGAACAATGGGGTGTGCGATACCACCTACGCGCGCGCGGTAAAACAATTCGCCGAACAGGGCGTGATTGATCTGCTTGCGGTTGCCGGTTACTACGGACTGCTGGCGCTGGTGATGAACGTGGCGCGCACACCGGTGCCGGAGGGGCACCCCTTGCCGCTGCCGGCGCTGCCTTTGCGAACTCAATAAATATTCAATAAAATCAAATACTTACTAAATATCATGCGATGCAGCAAGCAACGCTTCTGGCGCACTCTGGGCTGCGCGATGCTGGCTGCCGCGCATGCGCACGTTCACGTTCAGGCGCAGGCCGCTTCGACAAGCTCAGGACAGGAATTTCCGTCGCGCACGCTGCGTTTCGTGGTGCCGTTTCCACCGGGCGGCGGCACCGACATACTCGCGCGCGCGCTGGCGCCGCAGCTCAATCGCGCGCTGGGCCAAAGCGTGGTGGTGGACAATCGCACCGGCGGCAACACCGTGATCGGCACCGAGGTCGTGATGCGCGCACCGGCGGACGGGCACACCATGCTGGTGATTGCGCCGAGTTTTTCGATCAATCCGTTCGTGCGCTCGAAACTGCCGTACGACACGGCAAAAGATTTTTCAGCGCTCGCGCGCGTTGCGGTCAGCCCGCTGACGATCTCGGTGCATCCGTCGGTGCCGGCGAAAGACGTGAAGGAATTGATCGCGCTCGCGCGCGCGAAACCCGGTGAACTCACTTTCGCCACCTCCAGCATCATCGGTGGCCAGCGTCTCGCGGCGGAGTTGTTTTTTCGCGAGCGCGCCAAGGCCGATATCATCAGTGTGCCCTACAACGGCGGCGCGCCTGCGGCCACCGCGGTCATGGGCGGACACACCACGATATTGATTTCCAATCTTTCCGAAGCCGCGCAACAAATCACCGCCGGCAGATTACGCGGCATTGCGGTGATGTCACTGGCGCGCACCGCGCAGTTACCGAAGCTGCCGACGGTGGCCGAATCGGGCTATCCCGGATTCGAAGCCGCTAACTGGTACGGCGCGGTGATACGCTCGGCGACACCGCGCCCGATCATCGATCAACTCGGCACCGAAATCGGCAAAGCCTTGCAAACGGGAGCGGTGCGCGACAATCTGCTGCGTGCGGGCCTCGACATCGCGTATCTCGGCCCTGCCGCATTCGATGCCTACATCCGCAACGAAATGCAGCGCAACGAACGCATTATCAAATTGTTGAAGCTCAAACTGGATTAATAAAATAATGTTTAAAAACAAATACTTACATATACACCTCGCGGTGCTGAGTATGGTCATTGCGCAAGCGGCTCCGGCGCAGGAATACCCCACCCGCCCGATACGCGTGATCGTGCCGTTTCCGCCCGCGGGCGTGGTGGATGTGCTGGCGCGCGTGCTGGCACCGCCGCTGACAAAATCACTGGGCCAAAACATCGTGATCGAAAATCGCGCGGGTGCTAACACGGTGATCGGTACCGAGCTCGCGTTTCGCGCGCCTGCCGATGGCTACACCGTGTTGTTCATGGCGACGAGTTTTACCGTCAATCCGTTTGCACACGCGAAGCTGCCGTACGACACGCTGAAAGATTTCAGCGGCGTCACGCGGCTGATTCACAACCCGCTGATTTTCTGCGCGCACCCGTCGCTGCCGGCAAAGAACATGAAGGAACTCGTGGCGCTGGCAAAGGCGCGTCCGGGGCAATTGACATGGGGCGTGGCAAGCATCCTCGGCGGCGGACGCATCGCCGGAGAACTGTTTAAAGACGTGGCGAACATCGATATCGTCAATGTGCCGTACGGCGGCGGCGCGCCTGCGGTGATTTCCGCCATCGGCGGTCACACCAGCATGCTGGTGGGCAACGTGCTCGACTGCGTGCAGCACATTCCCAACGGCAAGCTGCGCGGCATCGCCGTCACTTCACTCAAGCGCTCGGAATCACTGCCCAACGTGCCCACCATCGCTGAATCAGGCTGGCCGGGCTTTGAATCGCTCAACTGGTTTGGCGCGATGGTGCGCGCCGGCACGCCGCGCCCGATAGTCGAGCGGCTGTCATCCGACATCGGCAAGGCGTTGCAATCGCCCGAGGTGCGCGACGTGCTCGGCAAGCAGGGCATGAACGTGGGTAATATGAACCCCGAGCAATACGACGCCTATATCCGCAACGAAATGACGCGCAACGAAAAAATACTGAAAAAGCTCAACCTCAAACTGGATTGAGGGCGTTCGCTCCGCAGGGCGGGAAGTTGGAAGTGAGTTAAATCACGCCCTCCGCCCGCATCGCCTTGATCTCGTCTGCCGTATAACCCAACTGCCCCAGCACTTCGTCGTTGTGCTGCCCAAAACCCGGCGGTGGTGAAGTCACTTGCGGGCCGCCGTGCGCGAATTTGAACGCCATCACCGGCACCGTCAGATCCTTGCCGTAACCTGGCGGCTGCTTATGGGTATGCAACAGGTTGCGTGATTGCAATTGCGGGTCTTTGATCGACTCAGATATCTTGCGTGTGCGCGTGGCGGGCACGTGGCGGCTTTGCAAAAAGTCTTCCCACTCCTGCGCGGTTTTGGTGGCGATGATGTCTTCGACAATCTTGGTTTGTTCTTTGTAATTTTCGCGGCGCTCTTTGTACGACGACTGCCTGGCGATATCCGGGCGGCCGATGGCGGTGAAAAAACGTTCATGCTGCCCCTTGTTGCTGGCCGCGATCATGATTAACCCGTCCGACGCCATATAGCCCTGGCTGCTGGCATGCTCCATGCGATTGCCTTTGGGCGTGGGCTCCTTGCCGGTGTACATATAGTTGGTGATGTGCGAGCCCATCAGTATCATCGCCACATCGAGCATGGCGCTGTCGATGTACTGGCCCTTGCCGGTGCGCTCGCGCTGAAACAGCGCCGCCGACAACGCGAAGGCATTCATGGTGCCGACCGCGTAATCAATCACCGGCGAACCCACTTTGATTGGATTGACTTCCTGCGTGCCGGTGGTGCGCATCATGCCGGAGGTGGATTGAATGGCGTGATCGTACGCCGTCATTTGCCCACGCGGGCCGTCCTGCCCGAAAGCGGTCATCGAGCAATAAATCAGCTTCGGATTGATCGCGGATAATTCCTTGTAGCCCAGGCCGAGTTTGGCGAAGGCGCCGGAGCGATAATTCTCCACAAAAATATCGGCATCCTTCACCATTTTTTTCAGAATCTCCTGACCCTTTTGGGTTTTGAGATTCAACGTAATCGCGCGCTTGTTCGACGCCTGTGTGGCAAATTGCAGACCCATTTTTTTCTCCGCCAGCTCATGATCGGAACCGCCTTCACGGCTTTGATCGCACTCGTGCGGGTCTTCCACTTTAATAACGTCCGCGCCGAGCAGCGCCAGTTGATACGCAGCGAACGGGCCCGCCAGCACGTGGGTTACATCGATGATTTTGATGCCTTCGAACGGTCTCATTGAATTTCCTTTAAGTAGAGCGGGTGTGCCTGCTATTCTAGCTGCAATGGAACGAAACACACGCGAACTTTACCCATCGGTGACCACGTTATGAGCACGGCAATGGGAATTATTTTCAGTGTACTGGTAGGGGCGCTCGTCACGAATGCGCACGCCGCCACGCATTACCCCGCGCGCCCGGTGCGGCTGATCGTGCCGTTTCCCCCGGGCGGCGGCACGGATTTTCTGGCGCGCACCCTTGGTCAAAAACTCGGCGAACGCCTCGGTCAACAGTTTGTGCTCGACAACCGGCCCGGCGGTGGCGGTGTCACGGCGACTGAAATCACCGCGCGCGCCAACGCCGACGGCTATACGCTGCTGCTGTCTTTTAACGGCCCGCTCGCGGCCAGCCCCAATCTCGAAAAAGTCAGCTACGACGCGGCACGCGATTTTACGGCGGTAAGCATGCTCGCGGCGTCGTATCACATGCTGGTGGCGCACCCTTCACTGCCGGTAAAAAATGTGCGGCAGTTGATCGAACTCGCGCAGGCGAAACCGGGCGCACTCAATTTTGCGTCAAGCGGCCCCGGCACGAATCCGCATCTGGTGGGTGAGCTGTTTAAATCGGCGGTGAAAATTGATCTGGTGCACGTGCCGTACAAAGGCACCGGGCCGGCGGCGATTGCGGTGCTGGGCGGCGAATCGCAACTGATGTTCAGCAATCTGACAGCGGTGTTGCAGTCGGTGCGCGCGAACCGCTTGAACGGGCTTGCGGTCACGCGCCCGCAGCGCTCGGCGCTCGCGCCGGAGATTCCGACCCTGCTCGAATCAGAGGTGCGTGGCGTGGAAGTTGAATCGTGGTACGTGCTGCTCGCGCCGGCAGCGACGCCGCGTGAGGTGATCGCGCGCCTGAACAGCGAAGTCGCGCGCATCGCCGCAACATCGGACTACCGCGCACTGCTGGAGAAAAACGCGTTCGATGTATTGACCAGCAAACCCGAGGCGTTTCCGGCGTTCGTGCGAGCGGAGCGCGAGAAGTGGGGCCGGGTGATTAAAGCAGCCAACATCCGAATGCAATAAAAAATCGTTTATAAACAATATGATACTATGCCTCACCCTGCATTATTGAAGCGCATCGGAACCCCCTCATGAAACGTCTAATCGTCGCCATCACCGGCGCCTCCGGCGTCATCTACGGCATCCGCGCACTCGAAATTCTGCGCAACATGAAAGACGTTGAATCGCACGTGATTCTGTCACCGTCGGCCGCGCGCACCATGGCCGAAGAAACCGATTACGAAATCGACACGGTGAAAAAACTCGCCGATGTGCTTTACAACTACAGAGACATTGGTGCTGCGATCTCCAGCGGCTCGTTCAAAACCGAAGGCATGCTGGTCGCGCCGTGCTCGGTGAAAACACTATCCGGCATCGCTAATTGCTTCGACGAAGAACTGGTGGTGCGCGCCGCCGACGTGTGCCTGAAAGAACGCCGCCGCGTGGTGCTGATGTTCCGCGAAACACCGCTGCACGCCGGGCACATCCGCCTGATGGAACAGGCAACAAAGAACGGCGCGATTGTGATGCCGCCCGTGCCGGGCTTTTACAGCCGGCCAAAGTCGATTGACGACATGGTGACGCAAAGCGTGGGCCGCGCGCTGGATTTGCTGGGGCTCGACGCAGGCGTGGTCAAGCGCTGGAAAGATACGCCAGCGCCCGCACCGTACAAACCGAAGCGGTGATGCGCGGCACGCGCCGATGAACAGCAGCGACTCCGCGTTTTGGCGATTCTCACTGCGATTTTATGCGCGTGACGGCGTGGCGCCGCTCTGTCTGGCACTGCAAGACCAACACGGCATCGATGTTAACTTATTATTTTTATTGTTATTTTTAGCATCACACGGTCGGCGGTTGTCAACCGCCGAGGTGCGGCGCATAGACCACGCCACAGCCGACTGGCGCACCCGCGCCGTGCAACCACTGCGCGCGTTACGGCGTGATTTGAAAAACGGCGTGGCATCGATGGACACGCAAGCGACCGAAGCCCTGCGCAGCGAAATCAAACGCTGCGAACTGCACGCCGAGCGCCTGCAACAGGAAATGCTGGAGCGCCTGTTTCCTGCGGCATCGGTGGGCGAGACCAGTCCGGTGAAAGCGGCGGCAGCGGCAAACCTCGCGGCCTATGAAGCAGTGACCGGAAAGCTGCCGGAAGCCTCAACGAAATCCCTGCTGCGATGGCTCGACGAGGAATTCGGCGCGTAGCGGCTATAGGAAACGCAGCAACCGCAGCAAACGCACCTGCTTACGGCTGTACCGCCGCGCGTATGCGCACAATGATATCCACGCCGTCAGTCACCATGCCCGCAGGTAACGCCGGCAGACGCGTGACCGCCACTTCGCCCGCATCGATATCCGACAGCTCGCCGCTATCGACATTGTAAAAATGATGGTGCGGCAAGGTGTTCGGGTCATAAAACACCCGCGCGGGATCGACAATGACTTCGCGAATGAGCTTTTTCGCGACCAGCAGTTTCAGTGTGTTGTAAACCGTGGCCTTGGAAGTTTCGGCGTGCCGCTCGTTGACGATGCCCAAAACCTGATCTGCGGAAAGATGCTCACAACGCGAGAACAGCGCATAGGCAATTTCAATGCGCTGGCGGGTGGGCGCGATGGCGTGCGTACGCAGCGTGCCGGCGACCGCCTCGCGCGTGCAAGGGGATGATTTCACCGCTGATTCGGCCACAGAGTTCATGAAATTGATTCTAATCAAAAGGCTCGGCCCTGTCGAATCTGATGCCATAACCTGATGCCATAACCCGTCGCCGGTGTGAAATAGTTCTCACTTACCCGACGCTATTTGCCGCCCATCCTGATAATCTGTCCGCATATCGGCTGCTTTTGATATTGAATCAGGCACTTGGTTACACTCTCAACACTTGGAGAAAAGTATGTTCAGACCATTAAAGCAAATGCGCGCACAAAACGGGTTTACTTTGATCGAGTTACTGGTGGTGGTCGCGATTATCGGAATCATCGCGGCAATTGCCGTTCCGCAGTATAGCGATTACGTCACGCGCGGGAAAATTGCCGAGGCAATTTCCAACCTGACTGAAATGCGCGCCAAGTTGGAACAGCATTTTCAGGACAATCGCACCTATGTTGGCGCATGCGCCGCCGGCACGGTAGCCCCGCTCCCGACCGGAAGATATTTCACCTACACCTGTCCCACGTTAGGCGCTACGACGTTTACCGTTACGGCCACGGGTGTCGCAACGCAAGCATTGGGTGGGTTTGCATATACCATCGACCAAAGTAATGTAAAAACCACCACAATGTCCGCTCCCTCCACTTGGACTGGATCAACGAGTTGCTGGGTTACGACAAAGAGCGGCTCATGCTAGCTCGTGGCGTCCAAGGGGTTTCGCTGATCGAAATCATGATCGGGATGGCTTTGTTCGCTATCCTGCTCCTGGCTGCGGTGCCCACGTTTACGACCTTCATGCAAAATGCCAGGCTGCGGGCAGTCGCCGAATCCTTTCAATCCGGACTTCAACTGGCGCGCACCGAAGCCATAAAACGCAACGGTCGAGCCGAATTGGTGGTAACTGACGATGAGCCTGTAGCCTCCAACGTCGACGTCGCCACCGCCATCACCACAGGCCAAGGCTGGATAGTGCGTTTCGCCAATCCGGCGACAGGATTTAATGATTTTGTCGAAGGCAAATCATCACTCGAAGGGTCCGCAGCCAGCGGCTCCACTGTGGCTGTTGCCGCTACCGATGCCACCATCGCCTTCAACTCATTCGGCGCCACCACGCTGATGGGAACATCGACATTTCAATTCACCAATCCCTCTGGTGGCGCCTGCGCAAGCGCAAGCGGCCCCATGCGCTGCCTCAATGTAACCGTGACGCCAAGTGGTCAAATCAAAATGTGCGATCCGAGTATATTGACCGTTGGCGATACGCGGAAGTGTTAGGAACAATATTCAATGAATAAAATCAACAACAACCAATCTGGCTTTATGCTGCTTGAAGCACTGCTCGGCATACTGATATTTTCCATGGGCATACTGGCCATGGTCGGCATGCAAGCTGCGGCGATTAGCGCAGCGACAGACGCCCAGTACCGCAGCGAAGCCGCATCGCTTGCCAATCAAATCGTTAGCCGCGCGTGGGTAAACATTGATCGCACCACCGATGCCGCAGCGCAGGCAAGCCTGAATACATTTCGGTATAACACCGGGGTAACAGCAGATTGCGTTTTTTCTGGTGGTGCGGTTGATGGAACCAACACCGTCCTTTCAAGCTGGGTCGATGCCGTGACCACCACCGCCAGTACGCGCCTCCCTGGCGCCGCCGCCTCAATGCAGCAGATTACTGTGGATACCAGCGCAGCGGGCATGAATCTGGTTACGGTTACCGTATGCTGGAAAGCGCCTTCGGATGCGCGAGCCCGCAAGCACGTTCTGACCGCAAACGTCACCTGAGTCTGAATCATGCATATTTTTTCACACAGAACGCAGAAAGGCATGAGCCTGATCGAACTCCTGGTAGGGGTGGTAATCGGCATGATCGGCATTGTCGTCATTTTCCAGGTGTTGGCATTGTCGGAATCACGCAAACGCACTACGGGTGCGGGTAGCGATGCCCAGATTACTGGCGCTATCGCCCTTTTTGCAATGGAACGTGATGTGCAACAAGCGGGCTTCGGATTCAGCACCTCGCCAAATCTCGGCTGCACGGTAAATGCATTTGAAACAGTACGCGGCAACTTTACCTTTCCTCTCATCCCGGCGCAAATCGTTCAAGGCGCATCCGGCGCGCCGGATAGCATAGTCGTGCTTCAGGGTAATTCTCCGGCATTTGTCAATACGCAGACTTTCACCTTATCTACGCTCACGTCCAAAACGACGCAAGCCAGGGGGGGGCTGCGTCCGGGAGACAGAATCATCGCAACCGGAACGGTCGGTGCCGGCACAGCATGCGCCATGCTCGAAATTACCGGTGACGCCAATCCCAACGGCATTACCATCGACCACCAACCTTCGTCATTTAGTTATACCAACGCCGCGGGTAACACAGTGCTGTCACGGTTCAACTCCGTAGCACCGCCCGCGTTTACTACTGGCTTTGTTTACAACCTTGGCCCTGCTCCTCGTCGCAATATTTGGTCTATCAGTGGCAACATGCTCGCGTTCAGCGAAGATATATCGAGTGGTGCTGTGACGGCAATCTCGGAAAGCATCATAGACATGCAGGCGGAATATGGAACCGACACGAATAACGACGGGAAGATCGCCAACAACGAATGGTCAACCGTTGATCCGGCCGACTGGACTAAGGTGCGGGCTATTCGCGTGGCGATACTGTCGCGCAGCGGACAGTACGAAAAGGATCAGATCACCACGGTCGCCCCCTCATGGTTGGGCAATACCATGCCCACAGGAGCGGCCAACAGCAGCTTCGTCATGAAAAACATTGACGGCACGGCAGACAACAACCCTGCTGGCGCGAATAATTGGCGAAATTACCGTTATCGGGTTCACGAAACCATCATTCCATTGCGTAACGTCATCTGGGGAACAGCGCCATGATCACTTCACCAACACGCCGAGTCCAGTTACCGCAACACCGTACCGCCCAGCGCGGTGTTGTACTGTTTATTTCGCTAATCGTTCTGGTGGCCATGACGCTGGCTGGAATCGCGCTCTGGCGCCAGGTCGGCACTGGTATGCTGATCGTCGGCAATCTGGCCTTTCAGCAGGGCGCAACGCACGCCGGAGATAGCGGCATCGAAGCCGCCCGCGCATGGCTGGTCAACCCAGCCAACATAGGCGCGCTGCGAGACGACCAGGCTCGCGGTTACATTGCTAATTGGGATACTGCTTTCAATGCCCAGACGTTCAATTGGGCGAATACCGGAACGCTCCCCACAACGGATTCCGCAGGCAATGCCATCCAATATGTAATTCACCGATTATGCCGGAACTCCGGGGAAAGCATCAACGCGCCTACGCAACAGTGCGTAACAATCACGTCTACCGGCTCCGGCTCCGCATTAGACGAAAAAGGGTTTTCAGGCACGATACGGGCGTATTACCGCATTACCGCGCGCGTGACGGGGCCCAGAAACACCGTCAGCTACGTTCAATCCACCATGTATTGACATCAGTTGATACGGCCTGTATTCGTCGCGGGCTCCCGAAACTGCAAACAACATCACCGAAAAATCCGAGGTCTACCATGAGCTGCTTTTCCATGAGTCGCATTTTCTCCCTTAAACGGTTCAAGAAATGCGTTGCTTACAGCGTTATCGTGTCGATGCTGGCGACGACCGCAACCCCAGCCATCGCGGGCTTTACCGATCTATCGGATGCGCCGTTGACGACCTCGTCCACCACGGTGGTTAAACCCAATATCCTGTTCACGCTCGACGATTCAGGCTCCATGGCCTGGGGGCACATGCCCGACAGTTATGAGTTCAATACAGGCTACGTAGGTTACAAGTATCACTTGTGCAATCCGATCTACTACAATCCGAATACCCGCTATGCCCCCCCCAAAAACTCGAACGGCACGGATTTTGCCAACGCTAGTTTTACTGCAGCCAAGTACAACGGCTTCTACGCCGGCTTTTACGGCCCCGTTACAATAAGCGCCGCCCAAATAACGCTGCAATCGTCGACCGTTGATCTGAGCGCATCGTTCCTTGCTTTTGACAATGATACCAGTAGCGGTAACGGTAACGACACCGTGCAGCCAGCCTATTACTACAGCTTTACCGGCGTCGGAACACCCACGTCAACGCAGTGCGATCAAATTTCGAGCAGTGCGTTCCCACACAGTTCAACCAATTTCATCAAGGTACGGGTGTCGGCAACTTCCGGGCCAGGTGCTACGGACGAGCGTCAAAATTTTGCCAACTGGTACAGCTTTTACCGCACCCGCATGCTGATGATGAAATCGTCCACCGGGCGGGCGTTTGCTGGTGTAACGGACAGTTACCGCGTGGGGTTTATTACGATTAATCCCGGTAGCCCGGTCACTGCGAACAAGTATCTGGCCATCAACGACTTCACCGTGGCACAGAGAACTACGTGGTATGCCAAACTTTACAGCCAGCCGCCAAGCTCCAGCACGCCGTTACGCCAAGCGCTGTCGCGCGCGGGCCGTCATTTCGCGGGCAAGCAGGATCAAATCAACAGCGGCATGACAGGCGACCCCATGCAGTATTCCTGTCAGCAGAATTTCACCTTTCTCACCACCGACGGATATTGGAACGGCCCCGGCGGCGTTCAACTGGACGGCACCACGGCCATTGGCAATCACGATGGCGTAATCAATGCAACCGCGCCGCGGCCGATATTCGACGGCTCGGTCAGCTCTACCACGGTCGTCACCAATGTCGATACCGAAGCCTATTCGACCTCCGGCTGCTCCGGAAGCCGCAAAAAGATTGTGCGAAGCCGCAATACCACGACAGTAGTAACTAACGATACGACCGGCGCGTCCACCACCAGCACATCGTCCTCTTCGTCAACCGTCGTAAGCTGCGCCACCACCCCACGCGCTCTGCAAACCCCGAATCCGCAAACCACCACCTCCACATCTACCGCAACCTCTGGCGGCAGCAGTGGATCCCTTGCCGACGTGGCGCAGTATTATTACATCACCGATTTGCGTCCGAACGGCTCAATCGGTGCATTGGGTACCGATGTCGGCACGGGGCTGGTACCCTCGGGCGGCTCTGGTGCGGAAGCAGATACCGCAACCCATCAGCACATGACCACGTTCACCATGGGCTTGGGACTTTCCGGCACGCTTAACTTTCAGCCGAATTACAAAACCGGCGCAGGCGATTTTGCCGCGATCCGATCCGGCTCGCTCAACTGGCCCACCGCCGTGCAAAACGACCCAACGGCTCTTGACGACTTGTGGCATGCGGCCGTCAACGGGCGCGGACAGTTTTTCAGCGCGGCAAATCCTGATGCCGTAGTCGACGGCCTTCAGGCAGCGCTTGCCGGTGTTAACGCACGGACATCGTCGTCGGCTTCCGCTGCGACCAGTAACCTCGAACCGGTTTCGGGAGATAACTTTGCCTATACCGCTAGCTACACCACGGTGCAGTGGACGGGTGACATCAAGGCCCGGGAAATTTCACTGACTACGGGCGCAGTCAGCGCCACGCCTATCTGGTCGGCGCAAGCCAAACTGGATGTGCTGACAAACCGGTTCTGCGATAACCGGGCAATCAAGCTTTTCCGCAGCGGCGCCACTAACAATCTGACAAATTTTACCTGGAACACCTCGGCGTGCGATGTCAGCGGCAATCCCACCGGTGCAGCGTCAACGGGCTTGAACGCAGCGGAACAGGCGCAATTCGATTCAAGCAAGGTGGCGTTGCTGAGTCACTATCCATCGATGACGGACGGCACCTCCGGCACTGTCAATCAGCGCACGCTCGCTGCCGGCGCCAATATGCTGAATTTCTTGCGCGGCCATCGCGGCTACGAGAACTTCCTGCCCAATGATGCCAACGCGTTGTATCGCACGCGCACCAACCTGCTCGGGGATGTCATTAACGCACAGCCCACATTTGTCAAAGGGCCTACCTTCAATTATTCCGATACGGGATACAGCGCGTACAAAGCTGCGAATGCCAGCCGTACCTCCATGCTTTATGTTGCCGCGAACGATGGCATGCTGCATGCCCTTCGCGCCGGCACGCCACTGACTCAGGGTGGACCACCGGACCCGTTGGGTGGCGAGGAACGCTGGGCATTCATCCCTACCATGGTAATGCCAAATCTCTACAAGCTCGCGGATGACAACTACGGAAACAGCCATCAATTTTTTGTAGATGGCACGCCAACCACTGGTGATGTATTTGATCCCGCGGGAGTCGGCGCATGGAAATCCATTCTGGTAGCGGGATTGAATAAAGGCGGCAAGGGATATTACGCACTCGATATTAGCGACCCCGCAAACCCAAAGGGACTGTGGGAGTTCAAACACAATGCCAGCGTTTGCACAGGCGCAAGTGCTACTTCGGATTGCCACCTTGGCTACTCCTATGGAACGCCAATCATCAGCAAACTGGCGGACGGGCGATGGGCGGTGTTCATTACGTCGGGATACAACAACGTCAACTCGCCCGCCATCGCAGGTGATGGTGTGGGATATCTGTATGTGTTGGATGCTATAACCGGAGCGATCATTCATAAAATCAGCACAGGTTACGGTGGCGCCACAACACCGAGCGGCTTAAGCCAGATTACCAATCGCTTGGCCAACCCGGATGTCGACAACACCACGTTGTGGAGCTACGGTACTGATCTTGAAGGCAATGTCTGGCGCTTCGACGTTGGTAGCACACCAGCGGCGACACTGCTCGGCGTTGCCCGGGACACCAGCGGCACTCGCCAACCCATCATGGTAAAGCCTCGTATTGCTGGTGTCGGCACGCCGGCCGTGCCGTACATTTATGTGGCGACCGGACGCTATCTGGGTAGCAGCGATCTGGGATTCAATCAGCAACAGTCGCTCTACGCGTTCAAGGAGTCATCAGCGCCTTTCCCCAATTTACAGACCTCGACCTTGTTGAAGCAAATGACAATCACTAATGCGGGTGCGGTCCGCAATATCGCCTGCACTGGCAACTGCACGGCAACCGATGGCTGGCGTGCAAACCTTCCCGATACCGGCGAACGCGTGAATGTATCTTTTAAAATCGAGTTGGGAACAGTGGTGGTCGCAAGCAATGTGCCGACGAGCACACCCTGCACACCAGGAGGTTACAGTTGGCTCAACTTTTTTGACGCCGCAACTGGTGAGAAAATTACAACGTCCAATTCTCTTGGCGTCAAATTCGCTGACAATCCCGTTGTGGGTTTGAGTCTGGTGCGTTTGCCTGACGGGAGGATCATCGTGATCGTCACTCTAGGTGGCGGAAGCGGAGGCGGACCTCTTGGCACTGACCCCCCTCCGGTTTCGATGGAGGTGCCCGTTAATGTCGGCGCACCTGCTGGCAAGCGCATCAGTTGGCGGGAACTGGTTCAGTAATAATCCGATTTGTAAATGTAGGCAACAGGCGTGGGCAACGAACCACGCCTGTTTTATGGGTAGGGAGACGGTACGGACAGGTTGTTATCAATGACGGAGTGGCGAACTTGGATACGGACGTGCGTGGCCCTACTGATCTCATTGGGTCTGCATTGGCTGATTTTGTTTTTCGGCTACTACGCAGACAAGAACCCCTCTGGAAGTAACGCATCGAGAGAGTCAGGCTTCGCGTCCAAAGAAGCGATCACTGTCAGGTTGGTGGGCGCGCCAGATTCCTTACTCAAAAAAGAACCTGTCGAATCGCCAGTTCACGCGGTCAAGACAAATCAGCGAGAATCCAAACCCGATAGTCGGGACGCAGTAGAACCTGGACTGCCGGCACCGTATGTGACCGATGGGCTGTTACCCCTTGATGCGCCACATTATTTTACCGCGTCGGAACTCGATAAACGCCCCGCCCTCCTGATGCCCGTTGATCTGGAACAGTCCGCAGCCAGTCAACTGGAAGAAGGCTATCTGCTGCTGCGTTTACTGATCAGCGAAACCGGCGACGTTGAAAAAGTAGTAGTGATATTGAACGACTCAGCAGGTCCGATAGAAGAAGCTGCGGTACAAGCATTCGGACGCGCCCAATTCACTGCCGGATTTTTGCGAGGCGTTGCGGTGAAAAGCCAGGTGCTAATTGAGGTGAAACTGCATCCGAAGTTCTAACCACAATTGGTGTGCAAGGCAATTTCCCCAACGATAGTGGGAAAAAACTCCTAGACCAGCGCCTTCGGCAACGGAAACGTAACCCGCTCGGCAATCCCCTCAACATCACTGACCCGTTCCGCACCCAGGCTTTTCAGCCGTTCAATCACCTGCTGCACCAGAATCTCCGGCGCCGACGCGCCTGCGGTGATACCCACGCACTTTTTGCCGTGCAGCCAATCGGGATTCAGTTCGCTCGCGTTATCGATCATATACGCCTGAACACCCTGATTCTGCGCCACTTCGCGCAGGC
>JAYVQD010000346.1:0-5935 GCA_043777275.1 Nitrosomonadales bacterium | reverse complement strand
ATTTTTTCCCTCGCCGCTTGCGCGTGCCGAAAGCGATACGATGGCGCAACGTTGTCTATCCTTGATCGCTGCACGTGGCTGGGGGTTGTGGGTGGTTGAGTGCAAGGCAACCGGTGTGTTCATGGGCTTCGTCGGTTTACACATACCCTCCAGAAGTCTGCCCTTCGCGCCTTGTGTTGAAGTGGGTTGGCGGCTCGCGCGAATGTACTGGGACAAGGGTTATGCGACCGAAGGCGCGCAGGCGGCGCTGCACGTTGCGTTCCGGCGCCTTAATCGCAAAGAAGTGGTGTCGTTTACGACCGTGAACAATGTGCGCTCCCGCGCTGTGATGCTGCGTTTGGGCATGCGCGAGGCGGGTCTTTTCGATCACCCGCAGGTGCCGGCTGGCAGTGGGCTGCGGCAACATTGCCTGTTTCGACTCGCGGGTGAAGACTATGACACGCAATCTCACATTCCGGTGAAGCTCCGCGAGCGGGCGTTGACCGCTTAAAACATATTCAATAAAAACAAATAGTGACAGAGCCGAAGCGCTTCACTGAATTGCAGCGCACGCGCGGTATGCTGTTCTATCAGCTTGGCGCGCGCACCGCCTGCCCCGCGCGTCGCAAGCTTCTCGAACGCACCGCGAACTATAAGGAGATCGCATGGCCAAGCTGGATCGGACCAAGGAAAAACCCTGGGCGCTCAAGACACCACCAGGCACTTCCGCCTACACCATGCATGTGGACGAAAAAGACGGCAAGCCAGTGCTGGTGTGCACGGTGGGAAAAACCATACTGCTGTATGACGCACGCTGCATTGACGACCTGCACAAAATGCTCAAATCCGTCGAGGACTGGGTTGATCTCGGCGGCGCCGACGAACAAAAGCCGGCGAAGGACGGCACAGTGGAGGCGTGGGGTCGCTCGACGAAAAACCCGGTGGGTGGCTGGTATGGTTTGAAAAAGGGTCTGCGCGGACGGTTTGGTGTTTACGTGCCGCCGCTGATGGAAGCCCTCGGCCTGTGCGAGCTGGAGCACAACGCCAAAAACAATCGCATGCGTGCGAAGTGAGTGACTATTTACGCACTGCTGCAAACTACAGTTGCCAATCGCTTACTCGCCCAAATACGCACGCCGCACCTCAGGGTTATCCAGCAGCGCCTTCGCGTCACCACTCAACGTAATCGTGCCGCTTTCCATCACATAGCCGCGATCGCAGGTTTGCAGCGCGAGCCGCGCGTTCTGTTCAATCAGCAGCAGCGTGACGCCTTCGCGCGCCACCGCGCGGATGGTTTCAAAAATTTTTTGCACCACGATCGGCGCCAGGCCCATGCTGGGTTCATCGAGCAGCAGCAATCGTGGCCTGCCCATCAGCGCGCGCATGATGGCGAGCATTTGTTGTTCGCCGCCGGAGAGTGTGCCGGCGAGTTGGCTGCGGCGCTCGGCGAGGCGCGGGAAGGTGGCGTAGGCGCGCTCGCAATCCAGCGCAATTTCGGCTTTGTCGCTGCGAAGGTAAGCACCCATCGCCAGATTTTCTTCGACGGTCAGCCGCGCGAACACGCCGCGGCCTTCGGGCACCAGCGCCAGCCCGCGCTTTACCAACGCAAACGCCGGCGTGCCGGTGATGTCTTGGCCGTCGTAGTGCACGCTGCCCGCAGTGGGTTTGAGCAGGCCGCAGAGCGCCTTTAACGTGGTGGTCTTGCCTGCGCCGTTGGCGCCGATTAACGCGACCAGTTCGCCCGTGCACACTGCAAGGTCGATGCCTTTGACGGCGTTGATGCCGCCGTAGGCGACCTTGAGGCCCCGGACCTCAAGTAACGATGGCAACGTCAACCCCCAGATAGGCTTCGATTACTTTCGGATCGCGCTGCACCTGCGCAGGCGCGCCCTCGGCGATTTTTTCGCCGTAATCGAGCACAGCGACACGGTCGCACAGACCCATCACCAGCTTCACGTCGTGCTCGATCAACAGCAGCGTGACGCCATCATGGCGGATGCGCTCAAGCAAAATTTTCAACGCGGCGGTTTCAGTGGCGTTCATGCCGGCAGCGGGTTCATCCAGCGCCAGCAGTTTAGGGTCGGTGGCCAGCGCGCGCGCGATTTCCAACCGGCGTTGATCGCCATACGCCAGGCTGCGCGCGAGTTCGTTGGCGTGGCGCGCGATGCCGCAGTAGTCGAGCAGTTCGTGCGCGCGCCGCTCGATAGCGGCTTCTTCGGCACGCGTGGCGCTGGATCGCAACACCGCGCCCAGCACACCGGCATGCGTGCGCACGTGGCGCCCGACCATCACGTTTTCCAGCGCGCTCATGTTGGCGAACAGACGAATGTTTTGAAAGGTGCGCGCGATGCCGGCTTCGGCGACACGATGCGATGGCAATCCGGAAAGCCGCTTGCCCGCGAAGGTAAATTCACCGCCATCGGAGTGATACACCCCGGTAAGAATATTAAACAGCGTGGTCTTGCCCGCGCCATTGGGGCCGATCAAGCCAAAGATTTCACCGCGCCTGATAGACATCGACACGCCGTTTAACGCGGTCAGGCCACCGAAGCGTTTAGTGATGTCGTTGACGGCAAGCAACGCCTCAGCCATCGGCTTTCTCCACCACCAGTTCGCGCCGCCGCGTCTTCGACGGCCACAAGCCCGCCGGGCGAAACAACATCATCAGCACCAGCGCCAGCCCGAACAGCAACATGCGCAAATCCGACGGATCGATAACCACGTGCCCCAGCCATTTTTGCTGCAAAGGCCCGATGTAGCGCAGCGCTTCCGGCAGCGCGGTGAGCAAAATCGCGCCCAGCACCACACCGCCCACATTGCCCATGCCACCCAGCACCACCATGCATAGCACCATGATCGAATCGAGCAGGGTAAAACTCTCCGGGCTGATGAAACCCTGAAACGACGCAAACAAACCGCCCGCCACGCCGCCAAACGTGGCGCCCATCGCGAACGCCAGCAACTTGACGTTGCGCGTGTTGATGCCCATCGCGGCCGCAGCCAGTTCATCTTCACGAATGGCGACCCAGGCGCGGCCGATGCGCGAGTTTTCCAGGCGCAGGGAAATGAATATCGTCAGCAGCGCGCACGCCAGAAATACAAAGTAGTACAGGTGCAGGGGTGAGATGACCAGCCCACCGTAACTATATGTTTTAGAGAGAGAAATCCCGGCGACCTGCAAGGGGTCGATCAGCGTAATACCTTGCGGCCCGTTGGTAAGATTGAATGGCCGGTTCAGGTTGTTTAAAAAAATACGAATGATCTCGCCAAAGCCCAGCGTGACAATAGCGAGATAGTCACCCCGCAATTTCAACGTGGGCGCGCCCAGAATCACCCCAAACACCGCCGCCACCATAGCGCCCAGCGGCAGCAACACCAGAAACGAGCCATGAATACCAAACTGCGGTGAAGCCAGCAGCGCATAACAGTACGCGCCCACCGCGAAGAACGCGATGTAACCCAAATCGAGCAAGCCCGCGTAACCCACGACGATGTTCAACCCCAGCGCCAGCATCACAAACAACAACGCAATGTCGATGATGCGCACCCACGCGCGGCCCAGCGTGGCGTCGATCACAAAGGGCAAAGCCACCAGCAGGGCGCAAATGAGAATGACCTTTATCCATCGCGCGGAACTAAACCCGTTCACCGCACTCACGCTCTATCCCCACTACGCACGCCCATCAAGCCCGTCGGTCGCAACGTCAGCACGATCACCAACACCAAGAAAGCATACACGTCACGGTAGTTGCTGCCGAACACCCCGCCGGTAATGTCACCCATATAGCCCGCGGCCAGGCTCTCGATCAAGCCGAGCAGCAGTCCACCCAGCATCGCGCCGGGTATGTTGCCGATGCCGCCCAGCACGGCGGCGGTGAACGCTTTTAACCCCAGCATAAAACCCATGAAGTAATGGCCCTGTCCGTAATACAGCACCACCATCACGCCGGCCACGGCGCCGATGGATGCGCCCAGCGCAAACGTAAACGCGATCACGCGCGTGGTGTCCACGCCCATCAGGCCGGCGACATCGGGGTTTTGCTCGGTGGCGCGCATCGCGCGGCCCATGCGGCTGGTTTTCACAAACCACAACAGCGCCGCCATGATCGCGCACGCCAACACGAAAATGAACGCCTGCGTGGTGGTGATCTGCGCGCCGCCGAATTCTATTTTTCCAGGTTTAACAATCTCCGGCAGCGACAGATATTGCTTGCCCCACACCAGCGCCGCGGAATACTGAATCAGTATCGATACGCCGATGCCGGTAATTAACGGCGCGAGACGTGGCGCGTGGCGCAGCGGGCGGTAGGCGGTGCGCTCCATCACCAGACCGAGCGCCACGCACACGCCGATAGCCGCGGCGGTGGCGATCAACAGCACCAGCACCACCGGCAGGCTGGCGCCCAGCGCGCCCACCACCGACAGCGCCACCAGCGCACCCACCATCACAATGTCGCCGTGCGCAAAGTTAATCAGGCCGAGAATGCCGTAGACCATGGTGTAGCCCAACGCCACCAGCGCATAGATGCTGCCGAGCAGCAGGCCGTTTAGAATTTGCTGGAGGAATATATCCATGGGCTACATGAAAACGGCACCGCGAAGGTGCCGTTTATTGACTTCAGAGTGGATCAGCTTACTTCTTTGCCGCGTCCTTGGGGGCTTCGGCTTTTGCATCCGCCGCAGGTGCGGTACCCGGCGACACCGTTTCCAGCGCCTCCCACTTGCCGCCCTTCACCACGTAAATGGTGATCGGGCCGTTTTTCAGATCGCCTTTTTCATCGAACGCAATCGGGCCGATCACGCCTTTGTAATCGGTCTTGCCGACTTCAGGCAAAAACTTCGCCGGGTCAGATGAATTGGCGCGCTTCATGGCCTCAATAAATACCATCACCGCGTCGTAGCCCATCGGTGCGAACAACTCCACCTCGGCATTGAACTTGGCTTTGTACTTGGCGAGGAATTCCTTGCCGCCCGGCATCGTCTCTTTCGGCAGACCGGGAATTGACGCCAACGCGCCCTCGGAAGATTCGCCCGCCAGCTTGATGAAGTTCGGCGTCTGCATGCCATCGCCGCCGATGAATTGCGCCTTGATGCCGAGTTCGGCCATTTGTTTTTTCATCGGGCCGGCCTGCGGATCAATGCCGCCGAACATGATGAGGTCTGGGTTCTTGCCTTTGATCTTGGTGAGGATCGCCTTGAAGTCGGTGTCTTTATCCGTGGTGTGCTCGCGCGCCACCATCTTGGCGCCGCCGGCTTTCGCGGCGGCCTCGAAGTTGTCCGCCAAACCTTGACCATACGCCGTGCTGTCGTCGATGACGGCGATAGTTTTTGCTTTCAGTTTGTCGAGCGCAAAGCGTGCCAGCGTCGGGCCCTGCTGGCCGTCATGCGCCACCACGCGGAAAGTCGTCTTGTAACCCTTCAACGTGTAATCCGGGTTGGTGCTCGAAGGCGAAATCTGCGGAATGCCGGCATCGGCATAAATCTTCGATGCCGGAATCGACGCGCCCGAGTTGAAGTGCCCGACGACCGCGGACACTTTGGCATCAGCCAGTTTTTGCGCGACGGTAGTCGCCTTGGTCGGATTCGCCTCGTCATCCTCCGCCACCATTTCCAGCTTCACCGCTTTGCCACCGATGCTGACGCCCGCTTTGTTGGCGTCTTCAATCGCGAGCTGCACGCCGTTGCGGATGTCAATGCCGATGTGCGCCTGCGCGCCGGTCAAGGGTGATGCGACGCCGATTTTTACGATCTGCATTTCCGGCGCTTTCGGCGCCTCCGCTTTCGGTGCAGGGGGCGGCGCTTTGTCGCCGCAAGCGGCCAGTGCCAACACGGTTGCAGCGGCTGCTGCTGTGAGGATTAACTGTCTGCGATCCATGAGAAGCTCCTTATCGATAAGTTGTTGTTTGCGCGAGAAAATTTATTATCGGTGGCGGGGTGATGGTTGTCAAACGCGCGA
>JAYVQD010000345.1:0-22918 GCA_043777275.1 Nitrosomonadales bacterium | reverse complement strand
AGCCGCTCGGAATGGTCGTAGGTGAATTCGTTGATGATCTTGAGAAAGGCCTTGAGCGTTTCCGGATCACGGTACGGCAGGTAGGCGTTTTTGAAGATGTCGCGGAATAACAGCGGTATGCCCGGGTTCTCCGGCATTTTGGAAATGCCCTCGCCGTAGAGGCCGAGCATTTCGTGGCCGCCCAAGCTGGGACTCATCAGCTTGGCCCAGCCGTAACGTGCGAATTCTTTGGTGAAGAATTTGCGCTTGCCGCCGAGTTCTTCCGCCTCGGCGTCCATGTCGTCCATGAACTTGTAGATCAGCGCAATGGTGATCTGCTCGACCTGCGATTTGGGGTCGGGCACCTTGCCAACGAGGATGTTGCGGGCGGTATCGATGCGGCGCTTGGTGTCGGTGTCGAGCATGGCGTCCTAAGGTGCAAACTGATTCAGGGACACGTAGTCCTTGATGTATTCGGGAATGAGATTGCGGTACTTCGCGGGTACGGCGCGGAAGTCGCGTGTGGAGAATACCGGATTGGTGGCAAGGTCGGCAAAATCCTTGCCGTCGATAATGTCGCGCACGCGGCGGCTGCTGACATACGCCTTGAAGTAAGTCTTGATTGCGGGAATCGCCTCGGCTTCATCGGGCTTGTAGTCCGCGACGAATTTGGAGAATTCTTCTTCCAGCAACTCATCCCTGGATTTGAAGCGCGGGATCAGGCCGAAGATTTTTTCCAGAATTTCGCGCAGCGTCAGGCGGCGATCCACGGCGGCGGCCTTGCGCAACTTGTCGAGGTTGTAATACTCGGTGGGTTTGTCGAAGACTTCGCGGTTAACGTAATCGATGACCTGATCCCACTGCCCTGCCTCGATGGCTTGGGCGATGATGGTATTGTCGCGCACGGCGTCTTCGAATTGCTCGAAGAACATGCGGTCGATTTTCATGCCTTCTGCGCTGATCTGCTCCACGCGCAGTGAGGCGATGATGTCGCCGCCGAGATGCTCGTAAGACTTGATCACAACGGGCGGATCGACGATGGCACCGCCACGTTTTCCTTTTGGCTTGGGCAACTCGATCACTTCGTCGTAGTTGAATTCTTCCTCGAAGTATTCGCAGTTGGCAAAAAAATCGAACAGTTTGTACGCCGTTTTGTGCGGGTGAGTGACATCCGCTTTCAGGCTGGCATCAAACAACTGCTCGCGGAAATCGTGCTTGCGGGTGCCGCGACCTTTGATCTGGATAAAATCCGTCGGCGAAAAAATCGGGCGGAACATGCCGAGGTTGAGAATGTCGGGACAATCGTAGCCGGTGGTCATCATGCCGACGGTGACGCACACGCGCGCCTTGCTGGTTTTATAAGCGGGCAGGACGTTGGCGGAACCGAGCAGGTTGTTGTTGGTGAAGTTGATGGTGAACTGCTGCGCGCCCGGAATCTGCGAAGTCACCTGCACCGCGAAATCGGATTGATACTTACCGGGAAAGATACGGTCGGCCATCACGTTCAAAATTTGCGCCAGTTTCGCGGCGTGGTGCTGGCTGACGGCGAAGATGATGGATTTGCCAATCTCGCCACTGACTGGATCGCGCAGCGCAGCCTCCAAAAATGTCTTACAAAACAATTGGTTAGTAGCATCCGAGAAAAAGCGCTTTTCAAACTCACTTTGTTTGTAGGCCTCTTCCTGATCTTCGCCGTTGTCATCGGTAACATTGACGACGAAGCCTTCTTCGGACAGCAGCTCGGTAGTGATTTCGGTGCGTGCATCCACCACGGTGGGGTTGATGAGATAACCCTCCTTCACGCCATCGAGCAGCGAATAGCGGAACGTGGGCATGCTGTTTTCGCAACCAAACGTACGATACGTGTCGAGCAGCAAGCGGCGTTCGGCTTCACGCGGATCGCACGTGGAGGGGTTTTTCTTGTCGAATCGTTTCAGATAGTCACGCGGCGTGGCCGTCAGGCCCAGCTTGTAGCCGACGAAGTAATCGAACACGGCGCGCGCATTGCCGCCAATGGAGCGGTGCGCCTCATCGGATATCACCAGATCAAAATCCGTTGGTGAAAACAGCCGCTGATATTTGTTGTTGAAAAGCAGCGCCTGCACGGTGGTGACGACTATCTCGGCGTGCCGCCATTCATCGCGGCTTTCCTTGTAGATCACCGTCTTGAAATCAGCCGACAGCACGGCGACGAAGGCTTTCCACGCCTGATCTTCGAGTTCGAGGCGATCCACCAGAAATAGCACGCGCGAGGCATTGCCCGAACGCAGAAAGAGCTTGATGACGGCGGCAGCGGTGAGCGTTTTGCCGGTGCCGGTGGCCATCTCGAACAGGAATCGGTCTTTGCCGTCCTTGATGGCGTGTTGCAACGCCTGAACCGCGCGCAACTGATAGGGGCGCAGGAAACGCAGCTTGTTGGTTTGGATGTAGCCGGGGCGTTCCGATTCATTGCGCCAGGCAACCTCGGATTGGTAGTTAGGGTGCTGCGTCAGAACGATGTAGTCGTCTTTGACTTGTTCATCAATGAGCCGTTGTGGATTGGGCGCCACCCGCTGATAGCCGGTAACGGATGCCGGCGTCGGGAACGTGGTAATGATGTACGGGTTGCCGCGCTCCAGGTCCCAGAAGTAATGCAGATTACCGTTGGAGAGCATGACGAAGCGGCAGTTCTGCGACCTAGCGTACCGGCGCGCCTGCTCTTTGCCGAGGAGCGGATTTTTATCTTCGGCTTTGGCTTCCAGAATAATGAACGGAAAGCCTCGCGCGTCGAGCAATAAAAAGTCGATGAAGCCCTTGCTGGTTTTTTCAAAGTTTTCGCCGAGCGCATCCAAGTCGGTTGTCTTGATGCTGACGCTTGGCTCCAGGCGAATATTCGCGGCTTTGTCGCCTTCCGCGAAAAACCGCCAGCCCGCCGCCTCAAGCAGCTTGTTGATTTTGATTCGGGCTGTGGCTTCTTTGTCGGGCATTTTTATTGAGGGCTAGTTTGGAACGCCTTACGCCGACGATCTACTGAAGCTCTACGTTGGCATCCTTAATCACCTTAGCCCACTTGGCGATCTCCGATTTAATATGTGCCGCAAACTGCTCCGGCCGATCACCCACCGGCTCCGCGCCCAGCGCCGACAGCCGCTCATTTACATCCGGCAATTTCAGGATGCGTTGCTGCTCGGTGGCGAGTTTGTCGACGATGGCCTTGGGCGTGCCCGCGGGTGCGACAAGGCCGAACCATGCGCTCGACGCATAGCCCGGCACGCCTGCTTCGGCGATGGTGGGCAAATCAGGCATCGCGGGCGAGCGTTTGGCGGCGCTTACTGCGAGGGCGCGAAGTTTTCCGGCTTTGACTTGCTGTATGTACGGCGGCATGTTGTCGATGGTGACGATGATCTGGCCGGCGATTACGTCGGCCAACACGCCCGCGCTGCCTTTGTAGGGGATGTGCTGCATGTTGGTGCCGGTCATGGTTTTGAACAACTCCTGCGACAGGTGCGCGGTGCTGCCGTTGCCGGGCGAGCCGTAGTTAAATTTGTTGGGGTTCGCTTTGAGATACGCGATGAATTCCTTCACGCTTTTCGCCGGCACGCTGTTGTTGACCACCATGATGTTGGGCACCATCGCGGTGAGGCTCACCGGCGCGAAATCTTTCACTGCGTCCCACGGCAGCTTGCGATAGAGGCTGGGGTTGATGCCGTGCGTGCCTGCGGTCACCATCAGCAGCGTGTGGCCGTCGGGCGTGGCCTTGGCCGCGACGTCGGTGCCGATGTTGCCGTTAGCGCCGGGGCGGTTGTCGACGATCACCGGCTGACTGAACGCTTCGCTCATCTTTTGGCCGACCGCGCGCGCGAGGATGTCGGTGGCGCCGGCGGGCGTGTAGGCGACGATGATGCGGATGGGTTTGGCGGGGTACTGCTGTGCCGCCGCCATGCCAGGCAATAAAACCAACAACGGTAAGTATCTGTTTTTAAACAATATTTTCATAATGCTCCTCTCACATCAATCCAGTTTGATATTCGCATCTTTGACCACTTTCGCCCACTTGGCGAGATCGCGCTTGATCACGGCGGCGAATTCTTCGGGGGTGTTGCCTACCGCATCCGCGCCTTGTTGCGCGAGGCGCTCGCGCATGTCGGGCGTTTTGATGGCTTTGATAATTTCGGTATTCAGGCGGTTGACGATTTCGCGTGGGGTGGCAGCGGGGGCGAGCACCGCAAACCACACGGTGACATCGAAACCCGGCACGCCGGATTCCGCCACGGTGGGTATTTCCGGCAGCGCACGCGAGCGCGCGGCGCTCGACACCGCCAGCGGTTTTAAGCGGCCCGATTTAATGAACGGCAGCACCGACGGCAGGTTGTCGAACATCACCGACACCTGCCCCGCGACGATATCGGTCAGCGCAGGCGCGCTGCCTTTGTACGGCACGTGAATCATATTGATGCCCGCCGAGGTTTTGAGCAACTCCGCCGACAGATGGGTGGATTGCCCTGCGCCGGTGGAGGCATAGGCGAGCTGGCCGGGGCGCGATTTCGCCAGCGCGATGAGTTCTTTGACGTTGGCGACCGGCAGCGACGGATGCACCACCAGCGCATTGGGCACGCCGGCGATGATGGTCACCGGTGCAAAATCACGCACGGTGTCGAACGGCACTTTGCTATACACCGCCGGATTACTGGTGAGCGTGCTGCCGGGCGACACCAGCAGCGTGTAGCCGTCGGGCGCAGCCTTCGCCACCAGTTCGGTGCCGATGTTGCCGCCCGCGCCGGGGCGGTTGTCGATGATGAAGGTTTGCCCCCACGCCTCGGATAATTTTTGCCCGGTAAGCCGCGCCATGATGTCGGAGGTGCCGCCTGCGGGGAAGCCGACGATCATGCGCACGGCTTTGGCGGGGTATTGCTGAGCCGGGACGGATGTAGTGGCCGCCATAAAAACTAATGCTGTGCTGAACAACGCTTTCATCAAAACCGCTCCTTGGTTATCAAATATCGCTTGTCGTTCCCGCGCAGACGCGAATCCATGCTTTTGGCTCATAGGGCAAATGTGTTATGGATTCCCGCCTGCGCGGGAATGACGTAGATGGGGTTATCTGTGTTTATCTGTGGTTAATAGAACTTACGTTTTTTTACCCGCCCGTAATCCCCGCCGCTTTAATCACTTTCGCCCACTTGGCGATTTCTCTTTCGATGAATGCAGTGTATTGCTCCGGCGTGTTGCCCACCGGCTCCGCTCCCTGATCGAGAAAACGCGCGCGCAGGTCGGGGGCGTTGACGGCGCGCACGATGGCGCTGTTGAGTTGCTCGACAATCGCGCGCGGTGTTTTCGCGGGCGCGGCGATGCCGAACCATGAGGTCACGTCAAAGTCCGGCAGGCCGGACTCGGCCAGCGTGGGGATGCCTGGCACCGCCGCATTGCGCCTTGTGCCCGACAGCGCAACAGGCCGCAGCCGCCCGTTGCGCACGTGCTGGATCGCCGTCGGGATGTTGGCGAAGTACATCGATATCTCGCCGGAGAGCAGCGCCACCATGCCCGCGCCGCTGCCTTTGTACGGCACATGCACGAGTTTCACGCCGGTCATGTACTGAAACAACTCCGCCGACAGATGCGGCGTGCTGCCCGCGCCGGACGAGCCGTAGTTGATGTCGCCGGGGCGTGCTTTGGCAAAAGCGATGAACTCTTTCACGCTTTTGGCGGGGATCGAGGTGTGCAGCACCAGCAAGTTTTGCGATTCGGCCACCAGCGAGATAAACGCAAAATCGCGAATCGAATCGTAGTTGGGCTTCGCCAGCGTCGGATTGGTGGCATGCGCGGGCGCGTTGAGCAAAATGGTGTAGCCGTCCGGCGCGGCACGCGACACCAGTTCGGTGGCGATCATGGTGCTGGCGCCGCCGCGGTTATCGACAATGACCTGTTGGCCGAGAAACTCCGCCATTTTCGGCGCCACCGCGCGCGCGAGAAAATCATTGGTGCCGCTGGGCGGAAAGCCGACGATAAAGCGGATGGGTTTGGCGGGGTAGGCCTGCGCCTGTGCCAACGCGGCCATGCCGGGCGAGAGACATGCGGTGAATAACAGGAGTCTGCGCATGGCGCTATTCTCGCACGGCTTATCTGGCGCTGCGTTGCCGCGCTAGCTTTTCAGCACACCGCGCAGCCATGCCTCCAGTGTAATCAGCAGCCAGATTTTGACGCCGCGCCGCGTATGTATGCCGGCGAGCCGTCCATCGAGCAGCCGTTCAAGATAGCTGCGCTCGAACAGGCCCCACGGCGCGAGCCCGTCGAGCAGCCGTTGGCGCGCCTCGTGCAGCAGCGGCCCGCGAAACCAGCCTTGCACCGGCACCAGCATGCCGCTTTTCGGGCGCTCGATAATCTCTTGCGGCAGCAGGTCGCGCACGGCCTCTTTGAGCAGATATTTTTCAATCGTGCCGCGCAGCTTCAGTTGCGGCGGAATCGCAAAAGCGGTTTCCACCACATCGCGGTCAAACAGCGGCGAGCGTGGCAGCACGCCGAACGGGCGGCTTAACGCATCGACCTTGCCGAGGATGTGATGCGCGCCCTTGCACAGCAGGTTGATCGACATCAGCCGCCCGACAAAACTCTTCCAGCGCGGGTCTTCCAGATAGGGCGTTACCCAGTCTTCGAGCGCCGCGCCGGCTATGGCCGCGCGCGCCGACGGGGTGAGCATGGCGTCGAGATCGTCGTAGCATTTCTGGTGCGCGCGCAGGTAGCTTGCGGCGCGGTGTCTGCGATTATTGCCGTCATACAAATCGCCGAATAGTTCGGCAAGCACCATCGGGGTGTTTTTCGGCCCGCCAAAACACGGGTCGCCGCCCTCGCCGTTGAGCACCACGCCGGTGTCGCGTGCGGCCTCGCGAAACAGCAGGGCGTTAGGCACGGTGAGCGGGTCGCCGATGGGGTCGCCCAGCAGGGCGATGGTGCGGTCGAGTTCGGCGACGATCATCGCGGGTGACAACTCAACCACGCGATGGGCCACGCCGCAGTGCCGCGCCACCCGTGAACTGAATGGAAGCTCATTGCGATACTCCGCGCCGAACGACACGGAGTAGGTTGTCACGGGCGCATCATGCAGCCGCGCCGCCAGCGCCACCACCAGACTGGAGTCTATGCCGCCGGACAGCGTGGCGCCCACGGGTTCGCCCGCAGGCAAACGGCGGCGCACGGCGGATTCCAGCTTTTCGCGCAACTCTCGTCGTAGCGTGGCTTCATCGCGCCAATGGTCGGGTTCGCCAGGCAGCGACCACCATTGTCGGCGCGTAAGGTTGCCGCCGCTAAAGCGAACTTGTTCGCCCGGCAGCACTTTGTAAACGCCGCGCACCAGTGTTTCGCGGCCCGGCAGATACGACCACGTCAGATAGGTCGCCACACTCGTGATATCCAACTCGCGCGCGACCTGCCCCGAGGCCAGGATATCGCGCAGGGATGAGGCGTAAATAATGCGGCCTCCGCGCAGCGCGGCGTAATAAAGGCTGCGCTCACCAATGGCATCGCGCGCCAGCGTGACCGTGCCATCGCCGGCTTCGTGCGCGAGCGCAAACGGGGCTGGCGTTTGCGCAAGCTGGCCGTCACGCAACCAGCGCAACCAATCGGCCTCGCTCGGCGCGGGAGCGCCATCGTGCTCGACATGAAACGCGGGTGTTTGCCCCGGCAAGCCCGCGATACGCGCGGCAATGCCCCTGCGTGCAGCACGTGTGGCGTGCGGCGCGGGCACGTCAGCCGAAGCCGTCGCTGTCACTTTCGGTGTCGCCTGCTTCATGGGCAAACGAGGTGTAGTCGTAACTGACGCTGCTGCCAGCGCCGGCGCTGGTGCCACCCGCACCGGCAAATCCGCCGCTGCTGTTATCGCTACTGCTGCTGCTCCCGCCGCCGCCGTCGCCGTCGCCACCGCTGCCGTCGTTTTCCGTTCGGGTGATGGCCTTGTAGAGTCGCTTTAACACTTGTTCGGGGCGCACTGCCGCCAGTTCCAGCGCTTGCGCGGATAGCCACGTGGCGTCGCTGGACGAAATGCCCGTGCCCGCTTGTACCGGTTGCCCGCGGTGCGGCAGGAACGCGCCGGTGAAGGCGCGCGCGTGCCCGGGGCGCAGACCCACGCCGATCACCGGCACTTGTCCTGCAAACCACGCGCTGTCGGTGGCCAGCGTGTGGGCGAGACGGCAGCCTTTCGGCGTGGCGTCGTGCAGCGCGAAGACGCGCAGGCGCGGGTTGCGTTTCAACATGGCGCGCACGGTTTCGAATTGCGCCTCCGGGTAGCCATCGACGGCCAGCACGGCGCAGTTGTTCTCGAAGTGAAAGTTATTCGCGAGCAGGATATCCGCCGTGCGCGCGCGGTCGCAAATCACCGCGCGGTCGAACGAATAGTCGGCGATGTCCGCCTCCAGCGCGCGCGGCGGCGCGGCAGCGCCGCGCGTCATGGCGCGCACGATCAGGCCCGTGGGCTGGCCATGCGTTTTTTGCCATGCTTTTAACAGCGCGTCGAACCGGCCCTGTTCAAGCGTTACAAACTTCTGCTTTTTTTTCGACCGTATGCCCCAAGCCAGAAACACAGCGACGAGCGCGGGCGCCAACGCGATCCACGGTGCTTTCACCACAACAATCAACGCAATCACGGCAAGAATAATGGCCCCTGCGACCGCACACCCGACCTTGGGGCGTTGCCGCCGCGCCAACTCGTAATACAGGTGCTCGGCGCCCCAGCGCACCTGCCCCTTGGCGGATACGGCATCTATAGCGTTCTGGAACGCGACATCGGTAAACGGAGCGCCGTCCTTGGGTTCGAACGCGAAGGCGCCCTTGCACGAGGGGCAAATTTTGCCGGCGCGATCCTTATAGTTGCTGTCGGTACCGCAACGCGCGCACTTCATCGCCAGTCACCCGTGGGTCGCTTGCCGCCGCCGTCGATGAACACGCGCAACCACGCCTCCAGCATGGCCAGCGCCCACAGCCGCTCACCCACGCGGCGGCGGCGCGTTTCGCCGGGCAGATTGCGCCCCTGCAGCAGCGGCGCGATGAATTCAGTGCGAAACAACCCGCGGCGCTCCAGCGATGCTTTGCCCAGTAGTTCGCGCATCGCGGGCGCCAGCGGCCCCAGTGTCCAGTCGGTAATCGGTACGCCCATGCCGAGCTTTTTGCGCCACACCACTTCTTTCGGCAGCTTGCCGCGCACCGCGAGCTTCAGTATGAATTTTCCACCGCGCCGTTTAACTTCAGTTGCGGTGCGAGTGCGAACGAAGCCTCGGCCAGTTGGCGGTCAAACAAGGGCGTGCGCACATCCAGGCCCCACGCATTCGCCATGCGCTCGGCGCGCGGCAAAATGTTCTGGCAACCCTTCAGCGCGAAGTCGGCAAGGCGGATGCGGTTCGCGAAGGTGGTAGCTTTCTCGCCTTGCAGATAGGGCGTCAACAGTGCGCGCCGCTGCCCGGCGGGGCCGACGCGCGCGCGAAACGTCGTGGTGTAGAGCGCGTCTTCCATGCCATAGAAACGGTGGTAGCTGCGCAGGTAAATTTCTTCGCGCGACGCCTCGCCACCGGCGTTCGCATACAGATTGGCGTAAATCTCGGCCCCGATCATCGGCTTTTGCGTCCAGCCGCCAAACAACTGGTCGCCGCCCTCGCCGTTGAAGATGCAATCGCAGCCGGCGGTGCGCGCGGCCTTGCCCAGCAGATATTACGGGCCGGTCACGGCGTCGCCGAAGGGCATGTCCAGCCGCCACGCGAGATCGGGCAGTATCGGCAGCAGGTCTTCGCCACCGACTTTGACAAATTGCAGCGGGATTTGCAGCGCGTCGGCGACTTTGCGCGCGCGGTCTTTTTCCACGCTTTTTTCACCGAAATCCAGACTGAAGGCGCTGACATTCGCACCCGCTTCTTTCAACCATAACGCGACAGACGAAGAATCCAGCCCGCCGCTTAAAAACAACCCGATGTTCTCTTTGCCGTGCAGCCGCTTGACCACCGCGGCCTTGCACAGGTCACCGATCAGACGCACGGCTTCGCTGCGATCAGCCAGCTTCGCGTCCAGCACCTCGCGTAACTCAAAATACTGCGTTACCGCCAGACGCCCGTTTTCAAAGGTGGCGATGCGCCGCGGCAGCAGCCGGCGCACGCCTTTCAGCGGTGTGTCCTCGCCGGGCACGAAGGAAAACGTGAGGTACTTGTGTATCGCCGCGTCGTCGATGTCGCGCGGCATGCCGGGCACGGCGAGCAATTGCTTGAGTTCGCTGGCGAAATAAAACACGCCGCGCTGCTCGGTGTAGTACAGCGAGCGCACGCCGAACGGATCGCGCAGCAGCGTGAGGCGGCGTTTGCCGCCATCCCACCACGCCGCCGCGAAGGCCCCGTCCATGCTGTCCAGCCCCTCCGCGCCGGGCTGCAGTTTGCCGGTGAGCGCCGCAGCGGGCGAGTCGGCAGGCGGCGCGAATGTGCCCGCGCACGCAACGATATGATCGCCGTCGCGATGAATGCCCGGCGACTTGCCGGGCCGCCCGCCCCACCAGCGATAGCCCAGCGCGACACCGGGCGCATGCGTCTTGTCGACACGGTCGCCACGATAATCGATGGCATCGAGCATCGCGTCGAGTACCGCCGGATCTTCGTTACCCACCCAACCGCAGATTCCGCTCATGATTGCGTCAGCTTATCGATTTGATATAAGTTATTGTTTTTATGGGATTATTTAAATGGTGGTGCTCGCTTACTCGCCCTTGATCCCCGCCGCCTTGATGACCTTCGCCCATTTGTTGATTTCGTTCTGCACATAGGCCGTCGCCTGTTCCGGTGAGTTGCCTATGGGATCGGCACCCAGGTCCTTGAACCGCGTCTGCAAATCCGCCGACTTCAGCGCGCGCAGGATTTCGCTGTGCAGCCGGTCAACGATGGGGCGCGGCGTTTTGGCGGGCGCGGCAACGCCGTACCAGGTGGTGACTTCATAGCCGGGCACGCCGCTTTCGGCGATGGTGGGGATGTCGGGCGCGGCCAACGAGCGTTTGGCGCCGGTCACCGCCAGTCCGCGCAGCCGCCCCTGGCGCGCGTAACTGATGACCGACGGCATGTTGCCGAAGTAAAGCGAAAACTGTCCGCCCAGCATGTCGATCAGCGCCGGCCCCGCGCCTTTGTAGGGAACGTGCACCCATTTCACGCCAGTCATGTATTCGAACAGCGCGCCCGATAGATGCACCGTGGTGCCCACGCCCGATGAGCCGTAGAAAATGTCGCCCGGCCGCGACTTGGAAACCGCGATCAACTCTTTGACGCTGCGCGCCGGCAGCGACGGATGCGCGACCAGCAGGTTCACCGATTCCGCCGCCGTGGTGATGAACGCAAAATCGCGGATCGAATCGAAGTTGAGCTTCATCAACGTCGGGTTGGTGGCGTGACCCGGCGCGTTGAGGATGATGGTGTAGCCGTCGGGCGCAGCGGTTTTGGCGAACAACTCACTGGCGATGGCGGTGTTGGCGCCGCCGCGATTTTCGATGATGAACTGCTGGCCCATCTGCTCGGTGAGTTTTTGCCCCAGCGCGCGCGCCACAATGTCATTGGTGCCGCCGGGCGGAAAACCGACGACAAAGCGTATGGGCTTGTTGGGATACGCCTGCTGCGCCCAGGTGGATGCGGACGCGCCGAACAGCAGCATGATGAGTGCCGCGCTTTTCACTACACCACCGTTTCTGTTGTGCATGCGTTCCTCCAAAAAGTTTTGCCCCGGCGGCTTTGCAGCACACCGGGGCAAACAGTATAGCGCCGCGAGTCACACTCAGCGTGCGGTCTTCTTCGCTTTCGTTCCCGCCTTGGCCTTCGGCTCGAAGCCCTTGAGATACAACGGGCCGGTCATGGTGCCGTCCACCGCCTTGCCGATAATGCCCTGCGACAGATCTTTGATGGCGAGAAAAATCACATCCTCGTCCTTGGGGTCGGCCACCAGCGTGTGCGGCGCATTGGCGGGGATGTAGACCAGCGAGCCGGTCGGCGCGCGCACTTTTTTGCAGTTAACCGAGCCGATCAGCGTGCCGCGCACTACGTAATTCAGTTGCTCATTGAGATGGCTGTGCATGCGCGCGCCGGTGCCGCGCGGCTTGTGGATGTAACCGACGAGGATGCGCTCGCCTTCGACCACGCCGCCGTGCGAGGTGGAATAGCCGGTGCCGGCAGGCACTTTTTTCAGCGCCGCCATGTTGAATTGATACTTGCCGTTGCCGCCTTTGGCCGCGCCCACGGTTTTGGTTTTGCTGCTTTTGCGTGCCGCCATCGAGACTCTCCCTGGATTACCCGGTCACGTTCTTACAGATAATCGATCTTCTGCCACTCGCCCGGATTGACATTGACCACGTTCTTGCTATGCCCCGCGCGCCGGTCGGCATACACGCGACCTTCTTTCATCACGATCTGAATGTTTTTCTTCTGTTGCAATACCGTGATGTCTTTCAGCGGATCACCCTTGACCGCGAGGATGTCGGCAAATTTGCCCGCCTCAATCGTGCCGAGGTCTTTTTCCATTTTGATGGCGTGCGCGGCATTGCGCGTAGCGGTCATTAGCGCTTCCATCGGCTTCATGCCGAGATTGACGTATATCTCCAGCTCGCAGGCGTTCGCCCCCATCTCGGGGTCGAAGCCCATGTCGGTGCCCATGGCGATCTTGACGCCCGCCTTGTGCATCCGCTGAAAGGTGTCGAAGCAATAGGGTTGCAGCGCCTTCATTTTGTTGATGACGAATTGCGAGGTGCCCTGCTCCAGCCGTGTTTGTATGGCGCGGTCGGTGCGATGCAGCAGCGTGGGCGTCATCCACACGTTTGAATCCGCGATCATGTCGATGACTTCGGGGTCGTGAAACACCATGTGTTCGATGGTGTCCGCGCCCGCCGCCAGTGCCATGCGGTGTCCGCCCGGCGTGAAGCAATGCACCGCCGCCGGTTTGTGAAAGGCGTGCGCTTCATCGACAATGGCGTCGATTTCTTCCTGCGTCATGTTGCGGATATCGGGTTCTTCCTTGTCCGTACCACCGCCGCCAGTGGCGCAGGTTTTGACGATATCGCAGCCCGCCAGCAAGTTGGTGCGGGCGAGTTTGCGCAGTTCCCACGGGCCATCGGCCGTTTGAAATCCGAGACGCGCCGCCGCGCGCGGCTGGATCAAATCCAGATGCGAACCGGTGATGGTGGTAAAGCCGCCGATCAGCATGCGCGGGCCTTCGATGATGCCGGCGTTGATCGAATCACGCACCGCGCACAAGTGGGCGGTGAGCAGGCCGCGATACGAATTCAGCCCCAGATCGCGCAGCGTGGTGAAGCCCATGTCGAAACACAGTTGCGCATGGAACAAGCCATACATCTGCTGCAACTCGGGTGTGATCTCCCACTGCGCCACCCGATAGTTATGAAACGTCAAACAGTTGAACATCATGGTGTGCAGATGCACGTCCATCAGGCCGGGCATGAGCGTGAGGCCCGAGCAATCGATGACTTCGGCGCGCGCGGGGATTTTCACGGTGGTTTTGGTGCCCACCTGTTTGATGCGGCGGCCCTGCAGCAGAATCACCGGGTCTTTCACCGGCGTGCCGCCGTTGCCGTCAATCAGCGTGGCGCCTTTGATGACGCGGACCGGGCCTTTTTCTTCTGGCGCTCTCATTTCAAACATGGTGGCGTTCCTTGTCTTGAGCAATGGTCACGAAAGTAGAGAATCGATCCGGCGTTGTCAATGCACTTTCGTCATCGCGCTTACGAACTGCGCATAGGCACGCGGATCCAGTTTGCCGGGTAACGAAGGCTTAAGCCGCAGCACATCCAGCGTGGCCTCGATGGCTTCGCGCGCCATGTCGCGCGAGATAAACACCAGGCGCGAACGACGGTCGGCATCGGGCCATTGCGCAAGCGCGATAGGCTCATGGATTAACGTCTGCACCGCGTGTACGGCGACCGGCGCGCCTTCGACATTAAGCAGCGCTTTCACGCGCAGCAGGTTCGCCCCGCGCAGCGACGCGAGCGCGGTCAGCCACGCAGTCATGCCCATGCTGCTGACGGGTTCATCGAGGTAAATGCACACCGAACGGATGTGATCGTCGTGACCATGATCTGCGTGTGCGGCGCGCGCTGCGTTGGCAATGGCGTCGTCGCGCAACCAGCGCGTGAGATCCGCGCCGCGTGCATCCGGCTTTAGCGCCGCGCCGAACAATTGCGAGGGATCGGTCCGGCCCTGACTCACCGTTTGCATCAGTGCGACGGGATTTAACTGCGATAGCCGCTGCTGCAACGCGTCGGTGACGCGCCCCTCGGCAAGATCGGTTTTGGTTATCAGCAGCCGGTCGGCGACGGCCGCCTGTTTAAGCGCTTCGGGCTGGCGATCCAGTTGCGCCATGCCGTTGACGGCATCCACCAGCGTCACCACGCTATCCAGTTCGAAGCGCAGCGCGGCTTTTTCGTCGGTGACGACGGTTTGAATAATCGGCACCGGATCGGCGAGCCCAGTGGTTTCAATCAGCACGCGATCAAACGGCGGAAGGCTGCCCTTGCACCGCTGGGCATCCAGATCACGCAGGGTATCCACCAGATCGCCGCGCACCGTGCAGCAGATGCAACCGCTCGACAGCAGCACGGTGTTTTCGCTGGGCGTGGCGATCAGCAGATGGTCAAGGCCGATTTCGCCGAACTCGTTGATGATGACCGCAGCGCCCGCCATGCGCGGATCGGCCAGCACATGATTTAACAGCGTGGTTTTACCGCTGCCCAGAAACCCGGTGATGATGCAAACCGGAGTGCGCGCCTGCGATGCGGACATCTAGTATCCCTCACCGCAGTTGCGCGGCACGCTTACGCCGCCTTTTGGTTTTCCATACTCGCGGCGTACTTGCCCAGACTGGCCAGGCTGTTCATGCGCGCACGGTGCGCCAGCGCGGCCTGCGCGGCGGCGACGTTGGCAGTCGAACCTTTCCAGGTCTTGATCGATGACTGCTGCAACGCGCGGCCATACGAGAATGACAGCGGCCACGGGTTACCGCTAATTTTATTCATCGCATTCAGGTGCGCGGTCGCCAGTTCGTCGCTCTGCCCGCCGGACAAAAACGCGATGCCGGCCACCGCTGCCGGTACCGTGCGCTTCAAAATACGCACGGTGCGCTCGGCGACTTCTTCCACGCCGGCTTGACGCGAGCAGCTCTTGCCGGAGATCACCATCGATGGTTTTAACACCGAACCTTCGAGCGATACGCGGTTGATGTAGAGCGCTTCGTACAGCGCATTCAGTGTCCACTCGGTGACTTGTTCGCAGCGCTCGATGGTGTGATCGCCATCCATCAGCACTTCGGGTTCGACGATGGGAACTATGCCGGCTTCCTGGCAAATCGCGGCGTAGCGCGCCAGCGCGTGTACGTTGGCGGCGATGCAGGTGGTGCTCGGAATATCCGCGCCGATGGTAATCACCGCGCGCCACTTGGCGAATTTCGCGCCGAGCTTCGCGTAGTCGGCGCAACGCTTGGGCAGATTGTCGAGGCCTTCGGTGACCAGTTCGCCGGGGCACAACGGCAGGTCTTTCGCGCCGGTATCCACTTTGATGCCGGGCAGCACGCCGTTTTTGTTGAGCAGATCAACGAACGTCGTTCCGTCCGCCGATTTCTGGCGTAGCGTTTCGTCGTACAGAATCACGCCGCTGATGGCGTCGCCGATGCCTTTGGTGGTGAACAGCAGGTCGCGATAGGCGCGGCGGTTTTCTTCGGTGTTTTCAACGTTGATGCTGTCGAAACGTTTGCCGATGGTGCCGGTGCTTTCATCGGCGGCGAGGATGCCGCGACCGGGCGCGACCATGGCCCGGGCGATGGTGTTTAGCGTGTTAGACATGTAAGCTCCTATTTTTAAACAATAATTTATGCTTGGCGATGTTCGCCGACTTTGATGATCTTCATGGTATTGGTGCCCCCGGCTTTGCCAAACGGCTCGCCGATGGTGATCACGATGGTGTCGCCGTTTTGCACCGCGCCGCGCTTGAGCAATTCGTCTTCAGCCAACTGCAGCGCCTTCTCCGGGTTACGCGCGCCCTTGAATTTGACGGGGTATACGCCTTTGAAAACCGTCACGCGACGGCGCGTTTCGACCACCGAAGACAATGCGTAGATCGGCACGGCGGTCGATAGCCGCGACATCAACAGCGGCGTTTTGCCGCTTTGCGTGAGCGAAGCAATCGCCTTGATGGCGAGATTGTTGGCAGTGAACACGGTGGCGCGCGCGATGGCTTCCTCGACTTCGCTCGGCGGCCTGCGGCGTTGGCGCTCGTTGGTGACGAGGTCTTCTTTCTCGGCCTCGACGCACACACGCGCCATCGCCGCCACGGTTTCAACCGGGTACTGACCCGCCGCCGTTTCTGCCGAGAGCATTACTGCATCGGTGCCGTCGAGCACGGCATTGGCCACATCGGAGACTTCTGCGCGCGTGGGAATCGGATTGTTTATCATCGACTCCATCATCTGCGTGGCGGTGATGACGGCTTTGTTTTTCTCGCGCGCGAGGCGGATCATGCGTTTTTGCAGCGCGGGCACGACCGCGTCGCCGACCTCAACCGCAAGATCACCGCGCGCCACCATGATGACATCGGAGGCATCGATGATTTCTTCCAGCGCGGTGATCGCTTCGGCGCGTTCGATCTTGGCCACCATCAGCGCTTTGCCGCCGGCCTTTTGCATGAGATCACGTGCCCAGCGCATGTCTTCGCCCGAACGCGGAAACGACACGCCGAGAAAATCCGCCTTCAGTTCGGCGGCGATCTTGATGTCCTGCTTGTCTTTCTCGGTCAGCGCGGGCGCGGTGAGTCCGCCGCCTTTGCGGTTGATGCCCTTGTTGTTGGAGAGCGTGCCGCCGAGTTCAACCACGCAATGAATGCGCGGGCCTTTGACCGACGAAACGCCCAACACGATGCGGCCGTCGTCGAGGAGCAGCGTGTCGCCGGTACGCACGTCTTTGGGCAGGTTCACGTAGTCGAGGCCGACGGTGTGTTGATCGCCGAGTTTGCATTCGGCATCGAGCACGAATTTCGCGCCGGCGACGAGGGTGATTTTGTTGTCTTTGAATTTGCCGATGCGAATTTTCGGGCCCTGCAAATCCACCAGCACGCCGACCGCGCGGCCCGCACTGCGCGCCAGTTTACGCACCAGTTCGACACGCGCTTTGTGCTCGGCAGCGGTACCGTGCGAGAAATTCATGCGCACCACATCAAGACCGGCGTCGATCATGCGCGCGAGCGTTTTGGCGTCGCTGGAGGCGGGGCCCAGCGTGGCTACAATTTTAGTGCGGCGTGTCATTTTTTTTAGTTTGAGGTTTGGAGTTGAGAGTTAGGAGTGAGGAGTAGCGGCGGCGCGGGGTTGCTCTGAACTCTGGACGCCAAACTCCGAACTCAAGTTGTCGCCGCCCGCGTTTCAAGTATCTCAACGGCAGGCAGCTTGCGGCCTTCGAGAAACTCCAGAAACGCACCGCCACCGGTGGAGATGTAGGAAATTTTATCGGCGATACCGTATTTCGCGATGGCCGCGAGCGTGTCGCCGCCGCCAGCGATGGAAAACGCTTTTGATTGGGCAATCGCTTCGGCGATGACTTTGGTGCCGCCGGCAAACTGATCGTATTCAAACACGCCGACCGGGCCGTTCCACACAATGGTGCCCGCCTTGGCGATGAGCGCAGCAAAATTCGCCGCGGTTTTGGGGCCCACGTCGAGGATCAGATCGTCCGCGCTGACGGCGTTGGCGTCCACGCGATTCGCGCGCGCCATTGCCGCCAGTTCGTTGGCGACGATCACATCCACCGGCAGCGGCACCTGCGCGCCGCGCGCTTTCATCAGGTCGATGATTTCCTGCGCTTCGTTGACGAGATTGGGTTCAGCCAGCGACCTGCCGATGCGCTGGCCTGATGCCAGCATAAACGTGTTCGCAATGCCGCCGCCGACGATCAGTTGGTCGACCTTGGCCGCCAGTGATTTCAAAATAGTGAGCTTGGTTGAAACTTTGGAACCGGCAACAATCGCCAGCAGCGGCCGCGCGGGATGGCTTAGTGCTTTGCCCAACGCGTCGAGCTCCGCCGCCATCAACGGCCCGGCGCAGGCAATTTTGGCGAACTTGGCGATGCCGTGTGTGGTGGCCTCGGCGCGATGCGCGGTGCCGAACGCATCGTTGACATAGATATCACATAGCGCCGCCATTTTTTTGGCGAGTGCGTCGTCGTTCTTTTTTTCACCGCGATTGACGCGGCAATTTTCGAGCATCACCACTTCGCCGGGCTTCACCTCAACGCCATCAACCCAATGCGTAATGAGCCGCACCGGCATCTCCAGCACTTCGGCCAGACGCCTGGCCACGGGCGCGAGCGAATCCTCGGGTTTCAGTTCGCCTTCGGTGGGACGGCCCAGATGCGACGCCACCATCACGGCAGCGCCCGCCTTGAGCGCATGCGCGATGCCGGGTACGGATGCGCGGATGCGCGTGTCCTCGGTGATATTGCCGTCGTGATCCTGCGGCACGTTCAGGTCCGCGCGGATGAATACGCGCTTGCCGGCAAGGGGGAGATCGGTCAGTCGTAGAAAGCTCAATTCAAACCCTCAATTTCAACTTCTACACCGCAAAGGCGCAAAGGCGCAAAGATGCAAAGGGATCGCAAAGAAAATCAAAAACCGTTCAGGTTTTCTTTGCGGCAGTTCTTTACGCCTTCGCGCCTTTGCGGTGGGTTTTATTTCTCTTTAATTACTTCGCAATCACGCGCACCATTTCCAGCACTTTGCTGGAGTAGCCCCATTCGTTGTCGTACCACGACACCACTTTGACGAAGGTGCTGTCGAGCGCAATGCCGGCTTCGGCATCGAATATCGAGGTGCAGGTTTCATCGCGGAAATCGGTGGATACGACTTTCTCTTCGGTGTAGCCCAGCACGCCTTTCATCGCGCCTTGCGACTGCGCTTTCATTTCGGCGCAGATTTCGGCGTAGGTGGCGGGCTTGTTCAACTCCACGGTCAAATCAACCACCGACACGTCGGAGGTCGGCACGCGAAACGCCATGCCGGTCAATTTTTTGTTGAGCTCGGGAATCACTACACCGACCGCTTTGGCCGCACCGGTGGACGACGGAATAATGTTTTCGAGAATGCCGCGCCCGCCGCGCCAGTCTTTGTTCGACGGACCATCGACGGTTTTCTGCGTCGCGGTTGCCGCATGCACCGTCGTCATCAAACCGCGCTTGATGCCCCATTTATCGTTCAGCACCTTGGCCACCGGCGCCAGACAGTTGGTGGTGCAGGAGGCATTGGAAATGATCGCTTCTCCCTTGTAGCTCTTGTCGTTCACGCCAAACACGAACATCGGCGTGTCGTCTTTCGACGGCGCGGACATGATGACTTTTTTAGCACCCGCCTTGAGGTGTTTTTCTGCTGTGGCTTTGTCGAGGAACAAGCCGGTGGCTTCGATCACGATATCGGCGCCGACTTCGTTCCATTTCAATTCTGCCGGGTCACGAAGCTGCGTCAGGCGTATTTTTTTGCCATTGACGATCAGCGTGTTGCCTTCAACGGCAATATCGCCCTTGAAGCGGCCATGCACGGAGTCGTAACGCAGCATGTACGCCAGGTAATCCGGCTCCAGCAAATCGTTGATGCCGACGATTTCGATATCCGCAAAATTTTGCACCGCCGCGCGAAACACCATGCGCCCGATGCGCCCAAAGCCGTTAATGCCTACCTTGATTGCCATGACACGATCTCCAAAATAGTATTTAAAAACAAATGGTTACGTTATTCTACAAAACAGCCCTCACGGTCGATGCGACATTCGCCGCCGTGAAGCCGAAATACTTGAACAGCTCGCCTGCCGGCGCGGATTCACCGTAGCGATCGATGCCGACCACTGCACCTTCAAGGCCCACATACTTGCGCCAGAAATCCGACACGCCCGCTTCAACGGCGACACGCGGAATTCCTTTCGGCAACACCTGCGCGCGATAGGCGGCGTCCTGCCGGTCAAACACGGTGGTGGCAGGCATCGACACCACGCGCACGGCGATGTTTTCCGCAGCCAACAATTTTTGCGCCTCGAGTGCGAGCGTGACTTCGGAACCGGTAGCGATGATCGCCGCTTTTGCGTTCGCGGCATCGGACAACACATAACCACCGCGCGCCACATCGGCTATTTGCGCTGCGCTGCGTTTGCAAAAATTCAGATTCTGCCGCGAGAACAACAAGCTTGTCGGGCCGTCATTGCGTTCGATCGCGGCGATCCACGCCACCGTGGATTCAACGGTATCGCAGGGCCGCCACACATCCATATTCGGCAAGATACGCAGCGCAGTAGCGTGCTCGACCGGCTGGTGCGTGGGGCCGTCTTCGCCCAGACCGATGGAGTCATGCGTGAACACATAAATCACGCGCTGCTTCATCAGCGCCGCCATACGCAGCGCGTTGCGCGCGTAATCCGAAAACGTGAGGAAAGTCGCCACGTACGGCATCACGCCGCCGTGCAAAGTCAAACCGTTAGCGATCGCACACATGCCGAACTCGCGCACACCGAAAAACACATAGTTGCCGCCACCGGCGCTGCCCACCGCTTTGGAGCCAGACCACCAGGTGAGGTTTGAACCCGCCAGATCAGCCGAGCCGCCAACCAATTCGGGCAAGCCCGGCGCCAGCGCTTCAATCGCGTTTTGCGAGGCTTTGCGCGTGGCGATGGTTTCGCCTTTGTCGTTGACTTGCGCGAGCACTTTCGCTGCGTGGTTTTTCCACTCGCGCGGCAACTCGCCCGCCATGCGGCGTTTTAATTCAGCGGCCAAGTCGGGATGCTGTTTGGCGTAGGCGGCGAATTGTTCATTCCACGCCCCTTCCTGCGCCGCACCGCGCGCGCGCGCGTCCCAGCCCGCATACACCGCTTCGGGTATTTCAAACGGCGGATGGTTCCAGCCGATGGCCGCCCGCGTCGCCGCGATTTCTTCCGCGCCCAGCGGCGCGCCGTGCGCGCCGCCGGTGTTGGCTTTTTTCGGCGCGCCCTTGCCGATGATGGTTTTGCAGCAGATCAACACCGGTTTGCTGGTTTCGGTTTGCGCCAGCTTGATCGCGGCATTCACCGCATCAGCGTTGTGCCCATCCACATCCCGAATCACGCGCCAGCCGTAGGCCTCGAAGCGCTGCGGCGTGTTATCGGTAAACCATTGTTTTATTTGTGCTTTTTCGGAGTCTATCGAGATGCCGTTATCGTCATACAACGCAATCAGTTTATTCAGGCCAAGGGTGCCGGCGAGCGAACACACCTCATGCGAAATGCCTTCCATCAGACAACCGTCGCCGAGAAACACATAGGTGCGGTGATCGACAATCGCGTGCCCGTCGCGATTGAATTCCGCCGCCAGCATGCGCTCGGCCAGCGCCATCCCCACCGCGTTGGCGATGCCCTGCCCCAGCGGCCCTGTGGTGGTTTCCACGCCCGGTGTCAGGCCGTGTTCCGGGTGTCCCGGTGTTTTGGAATTCAACTGGCGAAAGCGTTTTAATTCCGCCATCGGCAAATCGTAGCCCGACAGATGCAGCAGCGCATACAGCAGCATCGAGCCGTGCCCGTTCGACAACACAAAGCGGTCGCGGTTGGCCCAAGCGGGGTTGGCAGGGTTATGCCGTAAGTGATGGTTCCACAGAGCTTCCGCGATATCCGCCATGCCCATCGGCATGCCGGGATGGCCGGAATTGGCCTGTTGAACAGCGTCCATCGCAAGCGCGCGGATCGCGTTGGCCAAATCGGCTTTGGAAGTCATCAGGGCTGATTCACAAGAAGGCTACAGAGGGAAACGCGATTATAGCGCCGTGCGGAAGCATGAGCGACCCCCCGCAATATAGTTGCCCCAAAATACGCTACGGTTGGCACGTGCGCCCAATACACGAGAAGTAAGGTAGGATTCACGCATGGAATTTCAAATCGTCGGTCAGATAGGCAATGTTGAAACCATCGCCAAGGGCAACAGTATCAGGGAAATAGCAGCGCTCAGGGCTAAATACGGCCTCGGCAACTGGCGCAAAATGAAGGGTGTCGCCCACGTTCGATTGCCTGATGGCGCAACCGCGCTGGCCGAGGTTCATTGGTATGAAGCGCACGGCATTGGCAAAGTGAAACTCAAGATAAAGGAATGGCTATGAAATTCGTGGTTTGCGTATCCCGGGAAGGCTTGGGCGAGTTCTCCGCCGACGATCTCACGCTCGGCAGACTTTACGAGGTTCTATCGCCTGCCGACGGTCACGGCATGCTAAAAATCATCGATGATTCGGGCGAGAGTTTTCTGTATCCGGAAATATTATTTGAAACCGTTGAAGTGCAACAAAAGACGGCAAACCGCCTGCATACGTTGTTAGCGGCTTGAAGGCCGTAGGGCGGAAAAGCGCAGCGCCTTCCGCCATCTGGATATCGCGTCGCCCATTACCGTTTACCCTGCGGGTTGTGTCTGGTAGTTCACTGCCCATTCAATTGAATGGAGCGTCGCATACGGCGGAAGGCGCTGCGCTTTTCCGCCCTACGCACTCCCCTGCCCCGCGTGAAACCCCAAATAACAAACCCCGCCGGAGCGGGGTTGTTATTCAATCCAAACTTAAATTACGCAAAGCATTTGCGTCGACTGAATCCGAGTCCTGCAAGCCCCAATGCCAGTAATGCAAACGTGCCGGGTAACGGCACCGCATTCACGCTAAGCGTGAGCGGCGTCATGGTGCCGGTGAATTGCCCAGCGCGAACAAAAGTGAGTCCGGTAATAAAGGCGGTGACATCATCGGGGTTGATTCCAGCCGACGTTTCAATACCGAGAATACGAAAGCGATTCACGCCTCCAAGGCCAAAGAAGAACTGTGAGCCGCCGACAAGATCAATGCCGGAGTCTACATAATCATTCAGACCCAAATTAAACAGGAACAAGTCAAAAAGATTGTCGCCTATACCCGTCGGCAGCAGCACGGATGCAAAATTC
>JAYVQD010000344.1:0-5983 GCA_043777275.1 Nitrosomonadales bacterium | reverse complement strand
TGTGTCGCGTGAAATGAGTTCCACCATTCGCTGCGCAGTTTCAGGCATACAACTTATGTTCTCGGCACTACTTCCGGATTCAGCAGCTTTACTTGTTTGCTTGCCGCAAACGCCGCCACCTGTTCAAACGCTTCGCCAAAATACAATTCGTAGGTCGTAGGCTCCAGCCACGCGCTGTGCGGGGTGCAGATGACATTCGGCAGTTTGAGCAGCGGATGGTCGCCGTTTTGCACCGGTTCGTTTTCGTAAACATCGGTGGCGGCGAAGCCGGGGCGGCCTTTTTTTAGCGCTTCGACTAACACGCCGGGTGCGAACAGTTCGGCGCGCGCGGTGTTGACGATTAGCGCGGTGGGTTTCATCTGCGCGAGGTCGGCGGCGGTGATGATGCCGCGGGTGGCTACACTCATGCGCAGATTGACGCTCAACACATCGGCTTCTGCAAAGAACGCTTGCCGCGATGCAGCGGCTTCGTAGCCCAGCACTTGTGCGCGGGCGGCGGTGGCTTCGCGGGCGTAACACAGCACGCGCATGCCGAAGCTGGCCCCTGTGGCCGCTACCGGCTCGCCGATTTTGCCCAGGCCGTAGACGCCCAAGGTTTTGCCGCGCAGGCTGGTACTGAACCAGTCTCGCCATTTGCCTTGCTTCATCAAAGCCGCGTCTTCGGCGACGCGCCGCACCGAGGAAAAAATTAATGCCCAGGTGTGCTCGGCAACAGTGTAGGGCGACGCATGCGAACCGGCGCATACGGCAATGCCGTGGTCGGTGCAGGCTGTGAGATCAATGGCGTGGGCGCTGCGACCGGTCTGCGCGATCAGTTTGAGTTTCGGCAGTTGCTCTATCAGCGCACGGGTGAACTCGGTGCGTTCGCGCACGGCGACAATGATTTCGGCGTCGCGCAGTTTCTCAACCAGGGTTTCAAATGAAGGCGCTACATCGCGCAGCACGATGACGTCGTGTGCATCGTGCCCGGCCAGTTTGCGGTAGCAATCCAGCCGGGACACGAGGCCGTGGTAGTCGTCGGGGATAACGATTTTTGCAATTTTTGTAGTCTTCATGATGGGTGCAAGTTTAGCATGCACCCATCAGCCCCCCGGTTGTTTAGCGGTAGTGCCCGCCGCCGTGATGATGTCCGCCGCCGCGATGCCCGCCGCCACCGCCGCCCCAGCCGATGGGATGGATCACGCACCCCGAAAGCACTGCCGCGATGGTGATGGCCACAATAAGTTTGATCGCTTGCATGATCTGCCCTCCTGATTATCTGTGGAAGCCCACGCTGATAATAACGAGTGAACGCCGTAGGTGACGACGCCGGCCCGGTAACAGTATTCGAGAGTGTGTAAGCAAATGTTTCAGCCAGTTCCGGGTTTAATCGCCGGGTGTGTCAAAATCGCGTTTTAATTCAATAAGAAGGAGCAGGAAATGGAACTCGGACTGAAGAACAAGGTCGTCGCAGTCACCGGCGGCAGCGAAGGCATCGGCCGTGCCACCGTGCAGCGCTTTGTGGCCGAGGGCGCGAAGGTGGCGTTCTGCGCGCGGCGCAAAGAGGCGCTGGATAAACTCGCCGATGAAATGCGCAAGGCAGGCGGCGATGTAATGTGCATGTCAGCCGACGCCAGCAAGGCGGGCGAGATGGAGGCGTTCATCGAGGCCACGGTCAAACATTTCGGCCGCATCGATGTGGTGGTCAACAACGCGGGTGGTTCAGGGCAATCGCCGTTCGTCAGCGTACTGGATGATGCGTGGCAGAACGACATCAACATCAAGGTGTTCGCGCAGGTGCGCACCGCGCGCGCGGCGATTCCGCATATGAAAAAGCAGGGCGGCGGGCGCATCATCAATCTGAATATGGTGGGCGCCAAGCAACCGGGCGCGGCGATGTTTCCGACCACGGTGAGCCGTGCCGCAGGATTGGCGTTGACCAAGGGCCTGTCGAAAGAACTCGCCGCCGATAATATTCTGGTGAACGCAGTGGCGGTGGGCAAAATAAAATCCGAAGGCCAGGAGCGCGGCGCCAAACGCAATAACATCACGGTGGACGAACACTACGCGCGCAACAGCAAATCAATACCGATGGGCCGCATGGGTGAATCGGCGGAGGTCGCCAACGTGATTGCGTTTCTGGCGTCGGATGCGGCGAGTTACATCACGGGTACTTGTATTCATGTGGATGGCGGGGTGTCGGGGGTGTTATAGTATTATTGTAAGTATCTGATTTAAATGTATTTAATTTAAAATAATGCCGTACCAGCACATCGTTCATCTTGTTCTGCATGTCTTGCTGCTGGTCGCTTCAATCGCCTTGGCTGACGCGGTTGACCATGGGCTATGGTGGATTTCCATGGCGGGTTTGTGTGGCGCCGCCATGGTTCAGATTGGCTTCGCAGGTCACGATGTCGAACATGGGCAGGTTTTTCGGAACCCGGATCAAAAACGCTGTTTGAGTTTGATCTGTTGGAACCTGCTGCTCGGGCTGTCGGCGCGGTGGTGGGAGGAAAAACACCGCGCGCACCACCGCGATACGCATGTGATCGGCGCCGACCCCGATCTCTACGCGTTGTATGCATTTGATACGCAGCAAGCGAAACAGGCCGCAGGCATTCATCGATTGTTTATCCGGAATCAGCATTGGCTATTCTGGATTTCGCTCGCGTTCGTGCGGCTATACTTTCAATGGCTGAGTTTGATTTTTTTGATCGTTCGCCCAGGGCCTGGCCGGTGCGTGGAGCTCTGCCTGCTCGTATTGCACCACGCCGTATTCTGGTTTGCCGTGTGCTCGATTTTGCCGCAGAACGCGTTACTCTTTGTCGTTATCAGCTACGCAGCGGCAGGGGTGTATATGGGGATTGTATTCTGCACCAATCATCTGGGTATGCCGTACGCGCCCGCGCCACAACACGGCAAACGCTGGCAAATCGCACATACACGAAACATCCGCACCGGCCGAATCGGCGCGTATTTGTGTGGCGGACTGAATTACCAAATTGAACACCACTTGCATCCTTCGATGAGCCGTTTTCGATTGCGTTCAGTGGCAACGTCAACCCGGCAACTGTGCCATGATTTGGATATGCCCTATCACGAGCAGAACCTGTTCGCAGCATTGCGGGATGTTCATGCGGCGTTCCGGCGGGTTTCAACGGAGGCACGGCAATGAAATGGCTGCGCTATCGCGCGGACATGCAGACCGTCGTCTACATGCTCGTTGCAACAGCCGTGGCCGTCGCGCACTGGCGCCTTGATGGCTTCAGCGTTTGGCTTCTTGCAGCAGGCATTGTGATGGCATTCTCGATCAGCGCAATGCACCATAACCACGCGCACGTGCCGATCTGGACTTCATCCCGCCTCAACCAGGTTACGGACCTGTGGTTCACGCTGTTTCAGGGGCATCCGGGCTTCGCGTTCGAGATCATGCATGTGCAGAATCACCACCGTTACCACAACGGCCCGGACGATCTAACGCGCACGTATCTGCACCACGACAGCAACAACCTGCCGGGTTTGTTAATGCACCCTGTGGCATTTGCATCCGGCGCAATGCCGTGCGTGATGGAACGAGTGCGTCAGATTTATCACGACGACCGAAAGCGCTTTGCGGGAATTGCCGTGCATTACTTTCTGCTTATCGCCGTCGATGCTGCGCTTTTTTGGGCAGACCCCTGGAAGGCGCTGTACTGCGTGTTGGCACCCCAAGTGGCGGCGTTATATTTTCTGCTGATCTCGAACTATTTGCAGCACGCCCACGCCGATAGCAGGTCTGATTTCAATCACTCACGCAACTTCATGGGGTTGATTAACCCGCTGTGTTTTAATGTGGGATACCACACCGCGCATCACCACAACCCCGCGTTGCATTGGAGCGAACTGCCGGCCCTGCACCGGGTGATTGCGCCGCGCATTGCGCCTCAACTCAACGAACCCAGCTTCTTGTGGTATTGCCTGCGCGTTTTTGTCATCGGCCTGTGCGTCCGGCGCTGTCAAACCGCGCCCCTGCAATATGACGCTATTCATTTAACTGCCAAATCAGGATCGCCATGAAGATAGCCGAGCTTGCATTGGATTTTCATCTGCCTGTTGAATACAAGAATACGTATCTTCAGAACATGGGGATTTTTTTACCAGGGGAACCCATCAGCAACGACCGCATCGACGATTTCATCGCGCCCATAAACAAGCAGTCGGATCGGCTCAAGCGCCGCGTACTTCGTGACAATGGTATCGAGCATCGTTACTACGCGATTGACCCGTCGGGCCATACCCGTTTTTCCGCCACACAAATGGCCGCGAGTGCGATTCGTGACTGTCTTGCCGGCGCGGACGTGAGTATCCGGGAAGTGTCTCTGCTTTGCACCGGCTCTTCGGGCGCGGATGCCGGCATGCCGGGGTTTGCCAACATGCTGCATGGCGAACTGGGCGCACAGCCGATGGAGACCAGCAGTCATCAGGGCGTATGTGCATCGGGTATCGCGGCGTTGAAGTATGCCGCTGCTTCGGTTGAGCGAGGCGAGCACGAACACGCGTTGGTTGCCACCAGTGAATTTCCGTCACGCCTGTTCAAGAAAACGCGTTTTGCTCCGCTGGGTTATGACACGGATTTCGATTCGCATTTCCTGCGCTGGATGCTTTCTGATGGCGGCGGCGCGATGTTGCTGTCCAATAAGCCGGCGAAAAGCGGCATCTCGCTGCGCCTGAAGTGGGTGCATATGCGTTCCTTCAGCGGAGATTTTCCGGTATGCATGCAGGTGGGTTTTGCCGCCAAGGGGAGCCAGCGCTCGTATCTTGATTATGATTCTCTCGCCGAGGCGGAGCGCGACGGCGCATTTTTGTTGCGGCAGGATATTCGATTGTTGCCGCATCTTTTTGATGTCGGCATTCATGAATACGTGCGGTTGGTTCAAGCGGGTTTCATCAAGCCCGAGCAGGTCAATCACTTCCTGTGTCATTACTCATCGGAAAAGTTTCGTCCCGTGATTGCCTCGCTGATGGAAACGGCCGGGCTGACCATTCCCGACGAGAAGTGGTACAGCAATCTGAAGTGGCGTGGCAATACCGGCGCTGCGTCCATCTTCATCATGCTGGCAGACTTTCTGAAGGAAAAGAAACCTGCGCCGGGAGAGCAGATTCTCTGCTTCGTGCCGGAATCCGGGCGCTTTACCGTCGCCTTCCTGATGCTGGAGGTTGTCGATAGCGCTGAAAATCACCGAGAGCATGCGATTGCGATGCCGGGCGAGGCGCCGGCAGATGCCACCGCATCTGTTGCGCGTTTGCTGCGAGACCTCGCAGAGGTGTGGCACGATTTCCGCTCACGAATGTGGCGCACCAAACTGATTCGTCAGATCACCACAGGACAGCTCACCATTGAGCAATATCGTCGCTGGATGGAATGCTGGGTGCCCCAGGTTCGCGAAGGCACGCTGTGGATGCGTCGCGCGGTCGACAATCTGGAGGGCGAGTACGAACCGTTAAAGGCGCTCATCCTGCAACATGCGTCCGAAGAGCAGTTCGATTACCGTATTTTGTTCAATGATTATCGTCAAGCAGGCGGTACCGCGACCCACGTTGATGCACTCAAACGTAATTCCGGCGGAGAGGCGCTGAATGCCTACATGCACAGCCGTGCCGGCATGTTGAACCCGGTAGGGTTGCTGGGCGGCATTTACATTATCGAGGGTACCGGTCAACGTATCATTCCCGCGCTGATGCCCATGTTGCGCCGTCAAGCGGGCTTGAGCGACAAGCAATTGAATTTCCTTCGCTACCATGGCGAGAATGATGAGAGCCATTTGCAGCGATGGTTGTCGGCGGTAAAGACCGCTGCTGAAATTGGGGATGACGACGCCTGCGCGGATATTCTTTCCACGGCGCGTGCTGTCGCTGATCTATATGCCTTGCAAATGGAGCACGTACTGTGAAAGAACTGCCGGCCTTTCTTTCCGAAGCGCATGATCCGCGTGATCCGAATCCATGGATGGCAATTTATCTGGAT
>JAYVQD010000343.1:0-6023 GCA_043777275.1 Nitrosomonadales bacterium | reverse complement strand
ATACTCCGCGGCCATGTGCTTGCGCGTTTCGGCGGCGTTCTTGAACACGGCTTCGCCTTGAACGCGCTCGGCGCTTTGGCGAAATTCGTCGCTGGCAGCGATCTGGTACATCACTTGTTCCCAGTAGGCGATTTGCGCGGGGGTGATGCCTTTGGGCGCAAGAATCGCGCGCCAGGTTTCGCTCACCGCCGCGGGATGCCCCAACTCCACCCACGTGGGCGCCGCACTGAGCAGGCCCGATTGCCGCTTGGCGCTGGTGACCGCGAGCACGCGCAAGTTGCCACTCTCGATTTGCGGCAAAAACCCCACGGCGGAACCCACCGCCACATCCAGATGGCCGCCCAGCACACCCGCCAGTTGCTTGCTGCTTTCCAGCACCACCATCTTCACCGGCTTGATGTCGATGCCGGCGGATTGCAACACGCGGCCGGTCGCGATTCGCGTGAGTATGGTGTTGATCGCTATCGACAGCGAATCCGGCTTGGCCCTTAACGCATCAATAAAGTCCCGGCCGCCTTTGAGCGGCGAATCCGCGCGCACCACAACAATGTAGGCCTCGGTCATGATAGTGGCGATCGGCGTCAGGTCGGTGTACGTCACCGGCAGACGGCCGGCAAGATGATTGGCCAGCAGCACCGGCGAGGCTAGGCTCAAAAAATGTGCGTCGCCGGTGCGCTGACTTAAAAACGTATACGCCAGCGCATGTTCGCCGCCGGAGCGATTCACCACCGCGCTGGATACCGGCAAGAGCTTGCGCTCCTGCCACTGCCGCTGCACGATGCGCGCGGTGGAATCCATCGCCCCACCCGGCGCGTTGGGCGCGATTAACTCTACGTGGCGCTGCGGCGTCCATCCTTGCGCCGCTACCACGGTGGTGAACACCATCGCCGCGCTCGCGACGAATAAACGCCATCCGTTCATAGAATATCCTTCGTCATTGGATTAGCCCGAGGTACGTCATCACTTTCTTGGTGGCGACGTATTCGTCCTCAAAGTGCTTGCGCGTTTCGGCCGCGCCCTTGAAATCGACATCCCACTGATTTTTTTCAGCGGCCTTTTTGAAATCTTCACTTTGCACGACTTTGCGCAGCACGTCTTCCCAGTAGGCAGCCTGTGCTGGTGTGATGTCTCTCGGCGCGATCATTGCTCGCCAGGTCTCGTAAGTGCCGGATTTATAACCCAGCTCGGGCCACGTCGGCACATTCGCTAGCACGCCGGGTTTGCGCTTCGGTGCGCTCACGCCGAGCACGCGCATTTTGCCGCTTTCGAGATGCGGCAACACCTGCGCCAGCGGAGAAACCGCCACGTCGATGTGACCGCCCATCGCCGATGCCGCCTGCGTGCCGGAGTTCAACACCACCATTTTCACTTGCTTGATATCGACATTGGCCGACTGCAACACCATGCCGACGGCGATGCGATGCGTGAGATTGCCAATAGCAAACGACAGCGAATCGGGGCGCGCCTTCACCGCGTCCACCATCTCCTTGCCATTTTTCAACGGATGGTCCGCACGCACCGCAAAGATGTAATCGTCGCTCATCAAATACGCAACCGGCGTGAAATCGGTATGGGTAAACGCCATGCGACCGGTGATGTGGTTGCTGAGCAATGCCGGATTGGCAAAACTCAGATAGTGCGCGTCACCCGCGCGGCTCCGCAGATAGGTGTAGCCGATCGCCTGCTCTCCACCCGGCCGATTGACCAGTGTGCTGGCCACCGGCACCAGCTTCAGTTCATGCCACAGTTTGTGGATCACGCGGGCAGTCGTATCAAGCGAGGAGCCTTGCGAATTGGGCACGGTTATTTCGACGTGGCGTTGCGGCACCCAGCCCTGTCCTGAGCTTGTCGAAGGGGTTTGGGCGCATACCACTGGCGCGAAGGCGGCTCCAGCGCACATCAGCAGGCGGGCTATCCAGGGGGTTTTCACATCGGGCTCCGTTCACCAGCGCAAGCGTAGTGTATCGCCGCTTTGTGGTGCGTGGCAGAATTCACGCAACGCGCGAAATACCGAATCGCTTGCGCTCACGCGGGCGACTTGTGACAATCGCGCCTCTCCCGCTCTACCTCAACCGGCCCAAACAATGGACTTCAAATTCACCTCCGAGCAACAACAATTTCGCGATGCCGTCAGCGGCTTTGCGCACAAGCATCTGAAGGCCGGCGCGCTGGCGCGAGCGCACGAGGCCGAGCATCCGTGGGATGTGGCCAAACTCATGGCCGAACAAGGCTTGATGGGCATTGCGTTTCCCGAAGCCGACGGCGGTCAAGGCGGTTCGTTGATGGACGCGATACTCGCGATTGAAGCGGTGACGGAAGCCTGCCCGCGCAGCGCGGATGTGATTCAGGCCGGCAACTTCGGCCCGGTGCGCGTATTGGCCGAGTACGGCACGCCGGATCAGAAAAAGCGGTATCTCGACAACATTCTGCGCGGTGAATCGGTGATCTGCGTCGGCATGACCGAGCCGGATGCGGGCAGCGCGGTGACCGATCTCACCACCAGCGCCACGCCCGATGGTGACGGCTATCGCATCAACGGCGTGAAGGTGTTTCAGACGCACGCCACCATGGCCGAGGTAATGCTGACCTATGTGCGCTTCGGCCCGGGCGTGGGCGGTATCGGCTCGGTGTTGATACCGCGCACCGCCGAAGGCTTCAAGCAGGGCAAAGCGGCGAAATTTTTCAACGGCGAAGAATGGGTGCAGACCTATCTCGACAATGTGTATGTCGGCCCGGAAAACGTGCTGCTGAAAGAAGGCGGCTTCAAAAAACAGATCGCAGGCTTTAACGTCGAGCGCATCGGCAACACGGCGCGCTCGCTGGCGTTTGGGCGTTATGCGTATAACGTGGCGCGTGCGTGGGCGATGCAGCGCAAACAGTTCGGGCGCTTGCTGTGCGAGTTTCAGGGCATCCAGTGGAAATTCGCTGACATGAAAATGAAACTCGACGCCGGGCAGTTGTTGATTTACCGCGCGGCAGCCAATGCGGTGAACGGCATTCCGTCACAGGAAGACACCGCCATTGCCAAAGCGTTTTGCAATCAGGCCGGTTTCGATTGCTGCAACGAAGCGATGCAGATCATGGGCGGCATCGGCTACACCACGGAGACGCTGGTCGAATACTGCTTCCGCAAATGCCGCGGCTGGATGATCGCCGGTGGCTCGATCGAGATTCTGAAAAACCGCATCGCGGAAAGTATTTTCGACCGCACCTTTTCACAGCGCCCGCCGAAAACAAAATAGTCAATTAAAACAAATACTTATGAATACCTCTCTTGATGTCCTGCGGCAACAGATTTTCTCCCCGCGCTCGGTCGCCCTGATCGGCGCTTCCAGTGACGCCACCAAAAACACCTCGCGCCCGCAGCGCTACATGCGCAAGTACGGCTACGCGGGAAAATTGTTTCCGATCAATCCGGGGCGCGACGAGGTATTCGGCGAGAAAGCCTATCCCGATGTCACCGCCGTGCCGGAGGATATCGATCACGCCTTTATCATGGTGCCGGCGAAGGGTGTGAAAAAAGCGCTTGAACAATGCGTCACGAAAAAAATTCCGATGGTGACGATCTACACCGACGGCTTCGCCGAAGTCGGCGCCGAGGGCCGCGCGATGCAGGAAGAATTACAGGCCATCGCCAAGGCGGGCGGCGTGCGCCTGGTCGGGCCTAACTGCATCGGCTTGTTCAGCAGCCAGACGAATCTGGCGCTATCGGTAAACGCAGTACTCGAATACTCCGATATCAAACCCGGCCCGATCAGCATCGTGTCGCAAAGCGGCAGCATGACCGGCGGACTGCTGTCGCGCGGCCTGGGGCGCGGCATGGGTTTTGCCAAGCTGGTGTCGGTGGGCAACGAGGCCGATATCGGCGTGGGCGAGTTCGCCGACATGCTGGTGGATGATCCGCACACCGGGGTGATTTTGCTGTTCATGGAAACCATCCGCGACGCCGCTCATCTGGCGCGCGCGGGCCGGCGCGCCTATGCGGCGGGCAAGCCGATCATCGTGTTCAAGCTCGGACGTTCGGAAATCGGTCAGGATTGCGCCGCGTCGCACACCGGTGCGATGGCCGGTTCGGACGAGCTGGCGGATACCTTCTTCAAGGCGAACGGCATTCTGCGCGTCGATCAACTCGAAACCCTGTTTGAACTGGGGCCGATGATTGCCGGTACCAAGCCCAGTAAACGCCATCGCGTGGCGATCATGTCCACCACCGGCGGTGGCGCGGCGACGGTTGCCGATCGTCTCGGCACCTTGGGCGTGGATGTGGTGGGACCGACGCAAACGGTGATCGACAACCTCAAGAAAAACCACAACATTATTATCAGCAACGCCCGCGTCACCGATCTCACATTGGCAGGCGCGAAAAAAGAAATCTACAGCGCGGTATTGAACGAACTGCTGGCGTCAGACCACTGTGACCTGGTGCTGCCGATCGCGGGCAGCTCGGCGCAGTTTCATCCGCAAATAGCCGTGGCGCCGGTGGTCGAAGCCGACAAGCGCGACAAACTGATTGCCGTGTTTTTGGCGCCGCAGGCGGAGAAATCGCTGAACCTGCTGACCGAAGCGGGCATTGCGGGCTTTCGCACGCCGGAAGCCTGCGCGGATGCGATCCGCGCATGGCGCGACTGGACGCCGCCGCAAGTGCAGCCTGCCATCGACAACGCGCGCGTCGGTGAAGCGAAAAAATTGCTCGCTGCCGCCGGAACAAAACAGTTAAATGAATTCGATGCGTGCCGAGTATTCGCTGCGCTGGGTGTGACGCAAGCCGCAATCGCCATTCTCAAATCGGCGGATCAAGTGAGCGATGCGGCGAACGTGCCGTTCCCGGTGGCAGCAAAAATTCTCTCTCCCGACATCGCGCACAAAACCGACGCGGGCGGCGTGGTGCTCAACATCGCTGACGCCGCCGCACTCAAAACCGCCGCGCGCAACATCCTTGAGCGCGTCGGCAAAAAACATCCGAACGCAAAACTCAACGGCATCCTCGTGCAGCGCATGGAAAAAGGTCTGGCCGAAGTCATCCTCGGCTTCAAGCGCGATCCGCAAGTCGGCACGGTGGTGGTGCTCGGCATCGGCGGCGTACTCGCCGAAATCTACAAAGACTTCGCTGCGCGGTTAGCGCCGGTGAGCGTGGAAGACGCCGCGAAAATGATCGAGCAAGTGAAGGGCCTGGCGCCCATACGCGGCTATCGCGGCATGACCCAAGGCGATTGCGCCGCGCTCGCCAAAACCGTGAGCGACTTTTCGCAACTTGCGCACATTGATAGTGTGGTTGAAGCTGAAATCAATCCACTGATCGTCAAGGCCGAAGGCGCGGGGGTGGTGGCGGTGGACGGATTGATCGTGCAGCGTTAGTTAACCAAGTGTTTTTATTGATAAACCCGCTATCGTCATTGTGCTGGCGCGCAATACGGATAGCGTTGCGGCTGTTACGATAGCTGCAACGTGCAAATCGCCGTACAATCTATTTTTTCATACAGCTAATTTGCCATGTCCACACGCTTATTTTTGGGCGATGCCGCAAAGCAATTGCGACATCTTGACGATGCGTCGATTGATCTCATTGTCACTTCGCCGCCCTACGCTGATCAGCGCAAGCAAACCTACGGCGGCATTCATGCAGACCAGTATGTAGAGTGGTTCATGCCGATTGCCGCTGAACTAAAGCGCGTGTTGAAACCGACAGGCACATTTGTGCTTAACATTAAAGAGCGGGTAGTCGCGGGCGAGCGTCACACCTACGTAATCGAACTCATACTTGCCATGCGTCAGCAGGGTTGGTTGTGGACGGAAGAGATGATCTGGCACAAGAAAAATTGCTATCCCGGCAAGTGGCCCAATCGTTTCCGCGACGCGTGGGAGCGGCTTCTACAGTTTAATCTGCAGAAAAACTTCACCATGTACCAAGATGCTGTGATGGTGCCTACGGGTGACTGGGCAAAATCGCGGCTCAAAAACCTGTCGGAAACGGATCGCACTCGCGACGAATCCAAAGTCGGCAGCGGATTCGGAAAAAAAATTGA
>JAYVQD010000342.1:0-6030 GCA_043777275.1 Nitrosomonadales bacterium | reverse complement strand
GTCGCGGCATTGCTGGCAATCCTTTGTGCTTGCGGACAAGGCAAGGACCCAAACAAGGACACCACCGGAAAACAATTGGATCCGATGCAGAGGGCGTGCATTGAAAGCGTAATGAAACGACACAGTGCTCAGGACGCCGAGTTTGCCGCCCGCCACATCGAGGCATTGAAAGCGCTACGTTCTTCAGTTGACATTACGTTGGAACAACGCAGAGCCAATGAGCAGTTGTGCCTAGATTACGCACGATGCTTTACAGTTCTTGACAATACTTTGAACGGAATTGTGGTTGGCACGATGTTTAGTTCTTGCCTCAAAGATGTGGAACGCGAATTATGACGATGGGACGCATCAGATTGCTCGAGAAAGGGGTCAGGCTCAAATTAAGTCGTAACTAATTGTTTTTATTGGATTATTTTACAAAATCCCGCCCACACCCGCAGCGCGGTAGGTTGGGCTGGTAAGCCCAACATCAGGGTATATCAAGCGCGAATGTTGGGGTTCGCTGCGCTCACCGCCAACCTACGATGTATTTGCCAGCGAGGTAAACGCCTGTTCCAGCGTCGCATCGGCGCGCGCAAGATGGTCTTTGCCGTTGTTCAACCACGCCAGATCGACGGCAACAGCCGCGCGCTCCGCCGCCAGCATGCGATTGACTTCGGCTAACTGCGGGCCGCCGATGCCTTTGCGGCCGAACACCATGTATTCGGCGCTGATGACTTCGCGGAATGCAGTTTCTGACAGTGGCAAGGTGTGCTGCGTCTGCTCGTGATAGATGCGAACGGCTTCGGCGTACGGTATGTCGTGCAGTTTGATCCCTTTGCCGCGGCCATAATCGGTGAGCTTTGACGCAAAGTGGTGGCCGATGCGAAACGGCACGTCGGCTTTTTGCATCAGCGCGTCGGCGATTTCGGTGGTGGTGGAGTAATCGGCTTTGACTTCGGCCAGTGCGCGTTCCTTGTTGACCACCAAGCCGTCCATCACTTGCTGCAAAATTTTGAATACCTGCAACGCGCGCGCGCACGGCACCGGGTCGTACATACGGTAATCAAACATGCCGGTGCGGTTGTTGTGCGAAATCAAAAACACGGTCTGCATTTCACCGAGCAGGATGCTGCTTTGCGCGCGCAGTTGTTCGAGCGCGGCGGGGTTGCGCTTTTGCGGCATGATGCTGGAAACACCCGTTAGCCCGCCTTCCGCGAGCAGAAACCACGGTGCCGGATCGGCATACTGCGTGTGCATGTCCTGCGCGAACTGGCCGATCTGCACGGCGGCGATGGCCAGCGCGCTCGCCACATCGAGTGCGCTGTCCACCGGCGCGAGATGGTTGGCGTCGTAGGCGTTTTCCAGCAAGCCATCAAAACCCAGTAGCACCGCGAGGCGCGCGCGGTCAATCGGAAAGCTTGACGTTGCCAGCGCCGCCGCGCCCAGCGGATTGCGGTTGATGCGTTGATACGCCTGCTGTAAACGTTGTGTCTCACGCGCCAGCGCCGCTGCCAGCGCGTGCAGGTAATGCGCGAAGGTGGTGGGCTGCGCCTGCACGCCGTGGGTGTAGGCGGGGATGATGGTTTCGGTGTGTTGTGCCGCCAGCGCGAGCGTTTTTTTGCGCGCGAGAATCAGCGCTTCGATTTCCTGCAACAAACCATCGCGCAGATTCATGCGTGCAATGGTGGAGGCGATGTCCTGACGGCTGCGACCGCTGTGCAGCCGCGACGCATCCGCCCCGACGGCGGCGATGAGGCGTGGTTCGTAATCGAGGTAATCCGCTGAACGTCGCGGCACACCCGATGCCTGCGCATCATCGATTACTTTTGCAATGCCCACCGCGATGCGCGCCCCCGTCGCGCGCGGCACGATGCCGCCTTCGGCCAGCATCACGATACACGCCCGATTGATCTGATCGAGAAATTCCGGCGAGCGTCCTCCGCTGCGAAACGCTTCGTTTATATCGAGTGCGCCGGGGTGGGTAGCGGCGGGGGTTGTGTTGCTGGTCATTGCGGATGCACTCTAAAATTTATCAATAAAAACAGATACTTATGGATTTTATGCGTGGCGTCAATGATGCTTTACCACCGGCACCGCGCCGTTCGCGGCAATCGTTTTTACGCCGGCGGCACTACGAACAAAATCGAGGAAGTGGCTCACTGCGGGTGACGGTGGCGACTTGACCACGAGAAACGAGTCCCGCGTGAGCGTATAGATTTGGCGTTGAACATTTTCCGCGGTCGCCGCAATGCCCTGCAGCGATGCGGCTCTAATTTGCCCTTTGCTTTGCTCAACCACCGTCAGGGTTGTCATGCCGACGGCGCCAGCGGTTGACGCGAGCGCTTGCGCCATTTCGCCGGCCTTGGGCATGACCTTCACCGCATCCGGCATTTGAAGTTTGGTGAGGCACGGGATTTTTTCTCGCACGACTTCGGTGTCCACTTCAGAGTCGGGACGCGTCATTGGCACGATGGCAATGTCCGTGCCGCCGAGTTGATTCCAGTTCGTTACTTTGCCTGCGTAGATGTCGCAGATCTGGGTGTGGGTAAACGTGTTGACCGAAACGCCCGTGTTCACGCCAAACACCACTGCCACCTTGGCGATTGCGTGTACCACCATGCCCTGCTTCTCGATCTGCGCGACATTGAGGCCGTGGCTTGCCATTGCGATATCAATCTTGCCTTCGTTCAGCGCGTCGATGCGTGCCTTGGTTCCCAGTCCCTTGCCGATGTCGATGCTTACCGACGGATTCTGCCCCTGGTATGCCTTGGCAAGCGCTGCTACCAGCGGCGTGACACCGGTAGAGCCGTCGATGGAAATTCTGTCGGGGGATTGCGCGTGCGCCGTGACACTCAGTGATAACGCCAGCACAACCCCGGGAAATATACTTGTCAGCCGAGTTTGCATGATTGCCTCCTGTGCGTGAATAAAGATCGAATGCCGCCGCGAGAAGTGCGGCGTCACTGAATCGCGATTCCCGCAGCCTTAATCACCTTCGCCCATTTATCCATTTCGCCGCGAAAAAACGCATCGAACTGCTCCGGCGTGTTGAGCACTACGTCGTTGCCTTCGCGCAGCAGGCGTTCGCGCACATCGGGTGCCGAGTAGCCGCGCGCGATTTCCTGATTCAGCCGTGTGATGAGTTCTTTCGGTGTTGCGCCGGGCGCGGCAACGCCGGTCCAGGGGCTGGTGTCGAAGCCGGCGAGAGTGTCGCCCACCGGCGGCACGCCGGGCAACGCGGGCGTGGGCTTTGCGCCGCTGACCGCAATGGCGCGCAGGCGTCCGGCTTTCACCAGCGGCAGCGCGGGCAGAATCGCGCTGAATACCCACGACACCTCGCCGCTCATCAGTGAGGTAATCGACGGCGCGCCGCCCTTGAACGGCACGTGTGTCATGCGCACGCCGGCCATCCGGCGAAGTATCTCGCCGCCCAAATGGGTGGAGGTGCCGTTGCCGCCGGAGCCGAATGCGATTTGATCGGGCCGCGCGCGCGCCAGATCGATTAACTCGCGCACGTTGCGCACCGGCAGCGAGGGATGCACCACCAGCGCGTTCGGCGTGGACACCAACTGGATCACCGGCGCCAGATCGCGCAGCGTGTCGTAGGGCAGCTTGCGCACGAGACTGGGCGCGGTGGCGGTGCTGGTGGATGTCATCACCAGCGTGTAGCCGTCGGGCGCGGATTTGGCCACGAGGTCGGTGCCGATCACCGAGCCGCCGCCCGCGCGGTTGTCCACGTTCACTTGCTGTCCCCACGCTTCTGTCAGCTTTTGCGCTACCAGGCGCGCGAGGATGTCGGTGGAGCCGCCCGGCGCGAAGGGGGCGACGAGGCGTATCGGCTTAACCGGATAAGCCTGTCCTGAGCCTGTCGAAGCGGTCTGACCGTGCGCCAAGGCGCTCGCGATCAGTAACACTAGAGCAGCGGCTACCTGCTTCGGCATACGCTTTCCTTTGCGTCCGATGCGGTGCACTTACTTGCGTAACTTGTACCAGGGATGCGGATTGCCCGGCACTTTCACGCGCAGCGTGTACACCGAGGTGTGCGCGCAGCAGAACAGCGTGCGCATGTCCGGCCCGCCGAAGGCAAAGTTCACCGATTGCTCGGGGAATTTAATGATGCCCACACGCTTGCCGTCCGGCGCTATCACCCAGATGCCGCCCGGCCCGGTGCAATACACGCGGCCGAGGCTGTCGACTTTCAGGCCATCGGGAATGCCCGGTTCCGTGCCTTCGTTCATGTCGCAAAAAATGCTGCGGCTGACCATGTTGCCCGCCGCATCGAGCTTGATGGCGTGGATGTATTTCGACGAGCGTGTGTTCGCCACATACATCGTGCGTTCGTCGGGTGACAGTGCGAGGCCGTTCGGGTATTCGCAATTCGCCAAGCGGCTGATGGCGCCGTCGGTGGCGACGCGATACACGCCCGCGCCGTCCCACAAATTGTTGTCGCCTTCGCGACCCGGAACTTCACGCTCGTGGTAGGGGCGGCGTTTGTCCGGGTCGGTGAAATAAATACTGCCGTTCGAATGGCACACCACATCGTTGGGGCGGCTGAAGCGACCGCCCTGAAATTTATCGGCCAGGATTTCCACTTTGCCATCCGCGCCGGTGCGCGTGACCTTGCGTCCATCGCCCTCGCACACGATCAAGCGGCCCTGCAAATCAAAGGTGGTGCCGTTGCCGCCTTCGGTGTTGCGCACCAGCTCCGGCTTTTGCCCGAGCTTGATACGGTGCAGCCGGTTCGGACGCAGATCGACGAAATACCAGAAGTCATCCGGGTGCCACAACGGGCCTTCGGTAAACGTAAAACCGGTGGCGACGCGCTCGGGTTCGGTGGTTTCAAGTACTTCGGGCAAATAGTTTGCGACGGGCATGGGTGACTCCAAAATTGAAAAGATACGAGCAGGGATGCGAATAGCGTGAGTGTAGATCGTCACCGCGTGCGATGCCATGGTCGCGAATGAATAAGCTGATGCCGGGACGGTCGGCGCGAATCAGCTGCAACAAGCCGAATCAGCTGCAACAACCGAAGCATGCTTTGCGCATAGCCCTGCGCACTACCGGTGCGCCTTGTCGAAGCGGCTGAAAATTATTCAAAAACAAATGGTTACCACATTACTCCTGATGGATTACCACAAAGGTGCTAGGCCGTTGGGCGAATTTCACCGGCGTTGCGCCTGCCGCACTATGGCACTCATGCGCGGCGCTACTCGCCGTGGTGCGAATCGTTATGGCGGGAGGGTTTATGGATCATCTGAACAGTGTGAGCATTCTGGCGCTGTATTTTGTCGCGGGTTGCGCGGCGGGCTTTTGCGGCGGGCTGCTCGGCATTGGCGGCGGGTTGATTTTGGTGCCGGTGCTGGCGCTATTGTTCACGGCGCAACAGATCGCCGACCCGCTGGTGATGCCGCTCGCGCTCGGAACATCGCTCGCGAGCATCGTGTTTACCTCCGTGTCGAGCGCGCGCGCTCACCACGTGCGCGGCGCGGTCAACTGGCTGCTGGTGCGCCGGATGGCGCCGGGGCTGATCATGGGCGCCGCACTGGACGCCGCACTGTCTGCTTATTGCTCTTCCGGCGTGCTGAAAGTTTTTTTCTGCTGTTCGCCGCGACTGCCGCGACACAGATGCTGTTCGGCAGCCAGCCGCAGGCGGCACGGCGTCTTCCGGGCGCAGCGCTGCTGTTCGCCGTGAGTGGCGTGATTGCCGGTGTTGCAAGTCTGGCAGGCGTTGGCGGCGCGTCGATCGCGGTTCCGTTCATGACGTGGTGCTCGGTGCCGATGCGCCACGCGATCGGCACCGCCAGCGCCTTTGGCCTGCCGATCGCGCTGGGCGGGGCCGCGGTTTTTGTCGTGAACGGATGGGCGTTGACGAATCTGCCGCCGTTGAGCGCCGGTTTTGTAAACCTGCCGGCGCTCGCGGCGATCGTGGCGGGCAGCGTGCTCGCTGTCCCGTCAGGCGCGGCGTTATCGCACCGCCTGCCGGTGAGCGCGCTGAAGAAAGTATTCGCGCTGGTGATGTACGAGGTCGCGGGCGAAATGCTCGCAACC
>JAYVQD010000341.1:0-6062 GCA_043777275.1 Nitrosomonadales bacterium | reverse complement strand
TATGCCTTTGTGGTCGCCGATGCGGCGGGTGTGGCGCTAATGGCGGGTGGCGGTGGCCCGGGCACAAGCGCCGCCGGTGGCGGCGCGTTGGCCAGCGGAGCGGCCTCCCAGCCCAATTCAAGCTGGGGCGACGGTACCGGCACGGCTTCCATCGGCGGCTCGCGCAGCGGCTCTAAATGCGCCACGGCGGATTGCGCCGGCGCCGCAGGCGACTGCACCGGCGGCGGATCGGCAAACGCGTCGGCGACGGGATCCACTACGGACGCCGAAGGCTCCGCCAGCGCTTTTTGCGTGCTGTCGCCGATTTGCTTGAATTCGGATTCGACCGCGTTGATCTCGCCCTTCACCGTCTGCTCGATGGATTGCGCGGTGTTCTGCATTTCTTTTTGCAGCTTGCGCAGCTCGTCGAGCTCGACTTCGCGATTGATGTCCGCTTTGACATCATTAACGTAGCGCTGCATGCGCCCGAGCAAATGCCCTGCCGTGCGCGCCACGCGCGGCAGTTTTTCCGGTCCGAGCACGATGAGCGCGATGACCGCGATAACGATCATCTCGGAAAAGCCGATATCAAACATGGCGTGAGTTAAGCGTAAGGAGTCCGGAGTTCAGCGTAGAGAGTGCGCCGTGGAGGGGGTTACTCTCAACTCCGAACGCCCAACGCCAAACCCGCAACCCCTCACGATTTCGACGTTTCCTTCTTCACCTCGGCCTCGTAGGTCTGGCCGGTGGACGGCGGGATTTCGCCTTTAGCCACGGCTGCCTGCGCGGCTTCCGTGGCTTTGTCGCCTTCGGACTTCATGCCGTCTTTGAAGCCTTTGACCGCGCCACCCAGATCGCCGCCGAGGTTGCGCAGCTTCTTGGTGCCGAAGATCAGCACGATGATCGCCAAAACGATCAACCAATGCCAGATGCTGAATGAACCCATGATGCTCTCCTATAACGTCTCTGCTACGTCCGCTACTTGCGTGCGGCCTTTTCGTCGATGCCCGAAATGCCTTCACGCCGGTGCAGCTCCGCCAGCACGTCGTCGGGTGACAGGCCATGCCACGCCAGCAACACCATGCTGTGAAACCACAGGTCGGCGACCTCGCGTACCAAATGCAGTTTATCACCCTCCTTGGACGCCAGCAGAATTTCCGCCGCTTCCTCGATGACTTTGCGCAGAATGGCCTCTTCGCCCTTGGCCATCAGCCCGGCCACGTAGGAACTCGACGGATCAGCCCCTTTGCGCGCCGCCAGCGTCTCTCCCAACCGTTGCAATACCTTGGCGTCGATCATTTTCGGTATATTTCCTTCGGGTCTTTCAGCACCGGATCCACCACCGTCCATTGGCCATTCTCGAACCGGTTAAAAAAACAACTCTCACGCCCGGTATGACAGGCAATGCCGCCCACTTGCTCCACTTCCAGCAGCACCACATCTTCGTCGCAATCAATGCGAATGGATTTTACCTTCTGCACATGCCCGGATTCTTCGCCCTTGTGCCAGAGTTTTTTACGCGAGCGCGACCAATAGTGAACCTCGCCGGTGGCAGCCGTCAATTTGAGCGCCGCTCGGTTCATCCACGCCACCGTGAGCACGCGACCGCTCGCGGCGTCCTGTGTCACCGCGGGCACCAGGCCATCCTGCGCCCACTTTACTTTGTCCAACCAGGTCTCATTCATCGCTTCATCTTCTACAGTCGGACTTCGATGCCCCTGTTTGCCATATGTTCTTTCGCCTGCCGCACGGTGTATTCGCCATAATGAAAAATACTCGCCGCCAGCACTGCGTCCGCGCGTCCCTGCAACACGCCATCGGCGAGATGCGCCAGACTGCCCACGCCGCCGCTGGCGATCACCGGGATTTCCAGCATATCGGAAAACGCGCGCGTCAGTTCAATATCAAACCCCACGCGGGTGCCGTCGCGATCCATGCTGGTGAGCAGAATTTCGCCCGCGCCCAGTGCCTGCATTTTGCGGCCCCACGCCAGCGCATCCAGCCCCGTCGCTTTGCGGCCACCGTGGGTGTAAACCTCCCAGCGCAGGGTATCGGCGCCCACCACACGCTTTGCGTCTATAGCCACCACAATGCACTGCGAACCATAGCGCCCCGACGCATCGGCCACCAACTGCGGATTCTGCACCGCCGAGGTGTTGATGCTCACCTTGTCCGCGCCGGCGTTCAACAGCCGCCGCACGTCGTCTACCGCGCGCACACCGCCGCCGACGGTAAACGGTATGAATACCTGCGTGGCCACGCTTTCAATAATGTGCAGTATCAGATCACGATCGTCACTGCTCGCGGTGATGTCCAGAAACGTCAGCTCGTCCGCGCCCTGATCGTCGTAACGGCGCGCGATTTCAACGGGGTCACCTGCGTCACGCAGACCAACAAAATTGATGCCCTTGACCACGCGCCCGGCGGTGACGTCGAGACAGGGGATGATGCGTTTGGCTAGTGACATGACATTCGTGAATGGGTGAACGGGTGAACGGGTAAGGGCACACTTGAAGCGAAGCAGAACGGGGCGCCCCCTCACATCTTCACGCCTTCACTGCGTCAACCCTTTTTCCGGGAAAGCTCGTCCGCCAGCTTCTGTGCGGCGGCGAAATCGAGCGTGCCCTGATACACCGCGCGGCCGGTAATCGCGCCTTGGATGCCTTCACCCTGCACCGCACACAACGCTTTGACATCATCCAGATTGGTGATGCCGCCGCTGGCGATTACCGGCACGGTCAGCGCTTTCGCCAGCTTGACGGTGGCTTCGATGTTCACGCCGCTTAACATGCCGTCGCGACCGATGTCGGTGTAGATCACGGCTTCGGCGCCGTAATCCTCGAATTTTTTCGCCAGATCAATCACATCGTGACCGGTCATTTTTGACCAGCCATCCACCGCGACTTTGCCATCCTTGGCGTCCAACCCCACCAGCACGTGCCCGGCAAACGCGGTGCAGGCATCGTGCAAAAACCCCGGCGTTTTTACCGCGGCGGTGCCGATGATGACATAACTGATACCCGCATCAAGGTACTGCTCGATGGTGTCGAGATCGCGGATGCCGCCGCCCAACTGTATCGGCAGTTTGTCACCCACGGCCGCGACAATGGCTTTGATCGCCGCGCCATTTTTCGGCTTGCCCGCCGTTGCCCCATTCAGATCAACCACGTGCAAACGGCGCGCGCCCAGATCAAGCCAGCGTTTCGCGGTGGCACCAGGATCGTCCGAAAACACGGTAGCGCTGGACATGACACCCTGTTGCAGGCGCACGCATTGCCCATCTTTAAGATCAATGGCCGGAATAATCAGCATAGGAATAAACGAGTGTGTGGAGGCGAAACGGAAGGGCGCAAATGACCAATCGCGCGCGGGTGGCTGTGGGGTGAGGCGTTTACCGGTTCAGCAGTTGAACAAAGTCAGAAAGGTTCCGTTAAGCGAATCATACTATAGCCGCAAATAATCTGTTGTGGTCAAGCGGTCGTGTGTAAACCGCTTGCCGCCGGCGCCCATGTGGCGAAATTCGCCAATAGCTGCAAACCCGCCGCCGCGCTTTTTTCAGGGTGAAACTGCACCGCAAACAGGTTGCCGCGGGCTGCCGCGCAGGCAAATTCGCCCGGATAGCGGCTGATACCCGCCGTCAGGCCTGCTCCTGATCCACCGATCGCGGGTTCCGGGTAATAGCTATGCACAAAATAGAAACGGGTGTTTTGCGCAATGCCCTTCCACAACGGGTGCTCGATGCGTTGCTCGACTTCGTTCCAGCCCATGTGCGGCACTTTGAGCTTTTGCCCGTTTCCATCCACCAGGTCATGCCCGAAACGCCGCACGCGTCCCGGCAGAATGCCCAGACCGGGCGTGTTACCCTCCTCAGAGTGCTCGAACAGCATCTGCAAGCCGATGCAAATACCCAGAAACGGCTTGTCGCGCGCGGCTTCGATCACCGCGTCGTAGAGCCCGCGCGCGCGCAGTTCGCGCATGCAATCGGGCATCGCGCCCTGTCCGGGGAACACCACGCGGCTGGCGTTGCGCACCACCGAGGGGTCGTCGGTCACGCGCACTTGCGCGCCGGGCGCGACATGCTCAAGCGCTTTGGATACCGAGCGCAAATTGCCCATGCCGTAATCGATGACTGCAATAGAACTCATGATTGTCTTGCTGCCAGAGACGATTAAAGCGACCCTTTGGTCGAAGGCACGCCCACCATGCGCGGATCAAGCTCCACCGCCATGCGCAGCGCGCGTCCGAACGCCTTGAACGCAGTCTCGACCTGATGATGCGCGTTGTCGCCTTTGAGATTATCGATGTGCAAGGTCACCAGCGCGTGATTCACAAAGCCATGAAAAAACTCGCGCACCAGATCGACATCAAAGTCACCGATGCGCGCGCGCACGAAATCGATTTTCATATCCAGTCCGGGACGGCCCGATAAATCGATCACCACGCGCGACAGCGCTTCATCCAGCGGCACATAGGCGTGGCCGTAACGGCGCACGCCGGCTTTATCGCCGATGGCCTTTGCGAACGCCTGACCCAGCGTGATGCCGATATCTTCAACCGTGTGATGCGCGTCGATGTGCAAATCGCCCTTGGCCGACACCTCCAGATCAAACACGCCGTGGCGCGCAATCTGGTCGAGCATGTGATCGAGAAAACCCACCCCGGTGGCGAGCTGAGACTTGCCGCTGCCGTCGAGATTGAGCGTGACACTGATCTGCGTTTCGTTGGTGTTGCGGGTGACTTGCGCTTGCCGTGCCATGGTTGCCTTGAGTTAGCCGTAACTTCGTTAGCCGTAACTTCAGTAACTATTTGTTTTTATTAGTATAAACGATTTCACGCAGCGCCTCCACCAAACCCGCGCATTGCTCATCGGTGCCGATGGTAATGCGCATGAACGGCGAAATACGCGGCGGATTCCGAAAGTGCCGCACGATGATACTGCGTTCGCGCAGCCTGGCGGCAATGTCCGCGCCGTCGCGCCCCGGATAGCGCGCGAAAATAAAATTCGCCGCTGACGGCAGCACGTCAAAACCCAGTGCCTGCATCTCCGCGACCAGGGTTTGCTTGGAAGCAATCACCTTTTGGCACATGGCGGCGAAGTACGCTTCGTCCTCCATCGCCGCCGTCGCACCCGCTTGCGCAAAACGATCCAGCGGATAGGAGTTGAAGCTGTCCTTCACCCGGTTCAACCCCTCGATCAGATCGGGGTGCCCGGTCGCATAACCCACGCGCAGGCCCGCCAGCGCGCGCGATTTCGACAGCGTGTGCGTCACCAGCAGTTGCGGATATTTCTGGATCAGCGGCACGCACGACACACCACCGAAATCGACATACGCCTCGTCGATCACCACCACTGATTCGGTGTTGGCTTGCAGTAACCGCTCAATCGCTGACAACGGCACCAACTGGCCAGTGGGCGCATTCGGATTGGGGAAAATAATGCCGCCGTTCGGGCGCAGGTAATCCGCCACGTCGATTGCAAACGATTCGTTCAACGGCACCGGTTCATACTGAATGCCGTACAGCGCGCAATACACCGGGTAAAAACTGTAGGTGATGTCGGGAAACAGAATCGGTGCATCGTGTTTGAGCAGCGCCAGAAACACATGCGCCAGCACTTCGTCCGAACCGTTGCCGACAAACACCTGCTCCGCCGTCAGCCCGTGCCGCTTGGCAATCGCCACGCGCAGTTTGTCGCTGCCTGGGTCGGGATACAACCGTAACGTATCGCCGACTTCCGCGCGCAACGCATCCAGCACGCGCTTGCTCGGGCCGTACGGACTTTCGTTGGTGTTCAATTTCACCAGATTCGGCAGCTTCGGCTGCTCGCCCGGTACATAGGGCGTGAGGCTGTGTACCACCTTGCTCCAGTAGCGGCTCATTTCGGTATCCGATATTCCGCCGATCGCGCGTGCGCAGGCAGCCCCTCGCCGCGCGCAAGCTCGGCCGCGATCTCGCCAAGTTTTATGGCGCCTTCACGCGACACGTTGATAATGCTCGATCGTTTCTGAAAATCGTACACCCCCAGCGGCGACGAAAAGCGCGCGGTGCGCGAGGTCGGCAGCACATGGTTAGGCCCGGCGCAA
>JAYVQD010000340.1:0-6069 GCA_043777275.1 Nitrosomonadales bacterium | reverse complement strand
CGTCGGCCGGTCCCGTTGATCAAGCATTGATCGACGATCTGGTGGCGGCCAACCGCATCTTCGCGATGGAAGGCATCCTCGACGGCTGGGGCCATGTGAGCGTACGCCACCCGAAGAACCCGAACCGCTATCTGCTGTCACGCAACCTCGCCGCCGAACTGGTGACGCGCGCCGACATCATGGAATTCGATCTCGACAGCGTGCCGGTCGATGGCAAGGGCCGCGATCTCTACACCGAGCGCTTCATCCACGGTGAAATCTACAAGGCGCGCCCCGATGTGAATGCCGTGATCCACACCCACGCGCCGCCGCTGATCCCCTTCGCGGCGAGCAAAGTGCCCATGCGCCCGATGTATCATCGCGCCGCGTTCGTCGCGCAGGGCATCCCAAACTTCGACATCAAGGACGGCTTCGGCATGACCGACATGCTGATCCGCAATCAGGCGCACGGTGCGGCGCTCGCCAAAGTGCTCGGTGACAAGCCCGCAACGCTGATGCGCTCGCACGGCGCAACCATCGTCGCGCCCTCGCTGCCGCGCTTGGTGGGCCGCAGCGTGTTCCTCGTGAAAAACGCCACCCTGCAGATGCAAGCCATCGCGATGGGCGGCCCCATCAGCTACCTCGAAAACGAAGAAGCGCGGCTAATCGAAGCGCGCGAAGGGTACGGACTGGCACGCGCCTGGGAGGCTTGGAAGCGAAAGGTGGAGATTAAGTAGGGCGCGGCGCCACGTAGGGCGTGTAGGGCGGGAGGAGCGCAGCGTATCCCGCCTTTCGTGCAGACAGCACAAGACGGGATATCTCCCGCCCTACGGCGACCGCTTGGCGGAACCGCTGCGCGTTCCGCCCTACAGGATGAAACTCACCGAAGCCAGTGACCCCAACTCCATTGCATCGATGACCGCCGCGCGCGACGCAATTTTGAAACTGGCGCCATCCACGCGCAGTTGATAACGATACTGCCCGACGAACTGGTACACGCTTTCGTTGCGGCGAAAGCGGTAGACGATGAAATTCGCTTCGACGCTCACCGTTTGCGCATCCTGCTCAAGGATACGCACGTTGCTGATCAGCCGCCGCGTGCGCGAGCGCGGAAATTCGGCGTGCGCGCTGGTGTTCTTTAAGCGCGTCACGCGCGCGCGGATGCGGTGAATGTCGTCGGCGATGGTGAACAGCGTGTCTTTCGGATCGCTTGCCGGTTTGTCGTTGGAGGGCACACGGTATGTCGCGTCGTCGGTTAGCAGCGTCAACCATTCGTCGAGCTTCCATGCGTCGAGCAACGCGGCCTCGGCGTAGAGGAAGTCTTCGACTTGCTGGCGGGTGACGAGTGGCATGCCGATTAGCCGCCGCAGGTTGGGCTGAGCTTGCGAAGCCCAACACCGCAATCGACGCAATCCGCGACGGTCGCGGCATGGCAACGCGTGTTGGTGTTGGGCTTTGCAGCCCAACCTACAACCGCTACAACCGCCCGAACGCCGATCATGCTTCACTCCGCATCAGCTTATCCCACTGTATCCAGAACTCGCGCAGGTGCCGTTCGTCGGTATTCAACTGCTCGCCCTCTTTCGCCATGCCGCGCGTCATCACTGACCACGGGATTTCGCGATAGCTGGCCATGCCCGCTTGCACCGACTCCAACGCTTCAATGTCATCCGGCGTGGCAAAACCACCGGGACCGTAGAACGTCAGAAAGCTGTCGAGCCGCACCGCGCGTGCCGTCGGCGTTTCTTCTTTCGGCCCCAGCGCGCAGGCGCGCACCTGCATGTGGTCGGCTGCCAGCGGGTGAAAGCTGCGGATGGTCACTGACGAGCCGTCGTTCAGCACCAGGTTGGGGAACACCAGCAGATTGCGGTTGGTATCGGCCACGCGCGCGGCGCGCGCTTCGCCCAGGCGCGTGACGAGTTCGGCGCGGATGCGTTCGATTTCCGGTTTCGCCGCCTCGCCGTACGGCGGTATCCAGCGCGCCACCGGCCGGCCACGAAAGTTGATGTTGTCGATCACCGCGTGGCCGTTACCGAGTACTTTGCCCACGCCGTGCGCGGGCAGCAGGTGGCCTTTTTCCGGGCGCTTCATTTCGACGCCGGAATTTTTCAGGTAATCGAGCCAGGTCGAGTGCGTCGCCGGCAGGTGGTAATCGTCGAAGCTGTTTTCGGCCAGCAGCTTCCAGTTGGCGCGGATGTCGTATTCCTGCGCGCCGGGGATGACTTCCATTTCGCCGGAGGGCGATTGGTCGATGATGAGATCGATGTATTCCTTTGCGCCCGCGAGGTAATCGTCGAGCGATAACACGTTGGCGCCCGCATCGAAATTAAGAAACACAAAGCCGCGATAACTGGCGACCTTCGGCGGTTCTTTCAGCGCAAATTCGGCGCGATTAAAGTTCGGTGGATACGCACTTTGGCCCGGCAGGCCGTAAAGCGCGCCGTCGCGGTCGTAAGTCCAGCCGTGATAAAAGCAGGTGAAATGTTTGGCGTTGCCCTCAATCTCGCGGCACACCAGCGAGCCGCGATGGCGGCAGGTGTTGAGATACACGCGCACTTCGCTTTTGCTGTCGCGGCAGAAAATCACCGGCCTGCCGCAGACGGTGCGCGTTCTGAAATCGCCCGGCGCGCGCACTTCGGATTCGTGGCCGACGTATATCCAGCACGTATCAAAAATGCGGCGGCGTTCGAGTTCGAGTATTTGCGGATCGACCAGCGTGGCGCGGTTAACCGCGAAGTGCATGGCTTCCGGCTGGTTGATGACCCATTGAGTTTCGTTCATGGTGCCGATTAAAGCCGCGTGCGGCGGGTTTGTCAATTTTGATCTTGTGGCGTGGCTTTGCTGCATAATACGCGCGATGAAAACGACTCGTTTATTCATACTGACGGCGCTGGCGTTTGCCCTGTCACCAGCCGTGCAGGCGCAGGAAGCGCCCTTCCCCACGCGCAATGTGCAGATCGTGGTGCCGTACACGCCGGGCACCGGCGCCGACATCCTCGCGCGCATCCTCGGGCCGCGTCTCGCCGAGCGCTGGAAAACCGCCGTCATCACCGACAATCGCGCGGGCGCCACCGGCAACATCGGCACTGAGTTTGTCGCCAAAGCCGCGCCCGACGGGCATACCGTGTTGTTCACCGCTACCTCGTTCGGCACCACACCCGCGCTCACCGCCAAGCTGCCGTTTGATCCGGTGAAAAGTTTCGCGCCGGTGGCGCTGGTGGCGACGAGTTCGATGTCGTTTGTGGTGCATCCCCAGTTGCCGGTGAAATCGCTGAATGAATTTATCGCGCTGGCAAAGCGCCAGCCGGGCAAGCTGCTGTATTGCTCGCCGGGTAACGGCGGGCCGCAGCATCTGGCGATGGAGCTCATCAAACTGGAAACAAAGACGGACCTTGTGCATATCCCGTACAAGGGTTCGGGCGGGGCGGTGACCGATCTCATCGGCGGGCATGTGCAGGCGATGGTGGTGTCGCTGCAAACGATTGCGCCCTTCGTGCAGAACGGCCGTTTGCGCATGCTGGCGATCATGGGCGCGGAGCGCTCGCCCGCGTTTCCCAATGTGCCGACGTTAAAGGAACAAGGTCTTGCCAACCTCGAAGTCGAAACCTGGTACGGCGTGCTGGCGCCCGCTGCAACGCCATCAACAGCCATCGCAAAAATCAATTCGGAATTGCATTCGTTGCTGCAACTGCCGGAGATTCGTGAACAACTCGCCAAACAAGGCATGAACGCCGCAGGCGGCCCGCCGGAGCGCTTGGGCAATCTGGTCAAAAACGAACTCACGCGCTGGGCGCGCGTGGTGCATGCGGCGAAGATTAAAGCAGATTGAACCCCTTAGACCGAACATCAGTAACTATTTGTTTTAAAAGGAGTTTTTGTGAGACAAATCGACGACCTCGTAGCCGCCTATCGGGTGTTGGCCGCGCATCAAGTGATTGACGGCTACGGCCATGTGAGTGTGCGTTCGGAGAAAAATCCGCATCGTTATTTCTTGGCGGGGCACATCGCGCCCGAGCTGGTGCGCGAAGAACACATTATCGAGTACGACCTCGACAGCAATCCGCAGGATGCCAACGGGCGCGAGTCGGTGCGCGAGCGTTTTATTCATGGCGAAATTTTCAAGTCGCGCCCGGAGGTGATGTCGGTGGTGCATACGCACTCGCAATCGGTGGTGCCGTTTTCGATTACCACGGCAACGTTAAAGCCGATTTTTCACATGGCCGCGTTCATTGGCCACGGCGTGCCGAATTGGGATATCGCTGACGCGCAGCAAGGCACCGACATGCTGGTGAAGACACCGTTCCTCGGCGCGCATCTGGCAAAATTCGTTGCCGACAAACCGGCGGCGTTGCTGCGTGGGCATGGCGCGGTCGTCGTTGGCGAATCGATTGCGCGTTCGGTCGGACGCAGCATCTACCTTGAAATGAGCGCCAAGATGCAGATACAGGCACAACTGCTCGCCGGCGTGGGCGGCAAGTTGCTGACGCTGCACGATGCCGAAGTCGCTGCGTCGGTGCCGGCGCAAGACTACAACCGCGCATGGCCGATGTGGCGCGCGCGGGCGCTGGCGCAAGTGGCCGCCGAACGGACGTTGCGCGATTTTCTGTAAAGCCGCTCCATCAGGGCAACCAATGTAACCAAGGCAACCAAGGTAGCCAATTAAGCGGTTTCCCCCATAAAATCAAGGCTGACCGGTTGCATACGCGCACGCCGCGGCCAGTGATTTACTTGCTAAAACAGTCCATTACGCCCATACTGCCGCGCTCAAATTGGTTGTCGGTTAGTCCCGTTGTTGGTCTTCCTCGATTGGTCATTTGATACTGCGGCCAATTCCGGATGCAGCTAATAACTTGAACCTGTTTGGAGACACGCATGGCAACTGGCACCGTAAAGTTTTTTAATTCAACCAAAGGTTTTGGTTTTATCTCGCCGCAAGATGGCTCGAAAGATATTTTCGTGCATATCTCGGCAGTCGAGCGCGCCGGCATGAAAACACTGGCCGATAACCAGCAGGTCTCGTTCGATGCAGAACGCGGCAGCGATGGCAGAATGTCAGCCATCAATCTGAAAGAAGTTTAAGCGCTGGTACCTGGACGGCCTCGCTGAATAAGCGGGCCGTCTTTCGTTTGATCTGGAAAGGGCATACGTGGCTAAAGAAGAAATTGTCGAATTCGAAGGCGTGGTCAACGAAGTGTTGCCCAACACCATATTTCGCGTGACGCTGGCCAACGGCCATGAAGTCACCGCCTACGCGTCAGGCAAAATACGCAAACACCGCATCCGTATTCTTGCCGGCGATAAAGTCACGCTCGAAATGTCGCCTTACGACATGAGCAAAGGCCGCATCAGCTTCCGTCACAAAGACGAACGCGCCACACCCGTGCGCGCGAACAAGCCAACGTTCTACCGCAGATAGTTACGATAGCAACTATTGCGCCGTCCAGCCGCCGTCGATGACGAGGCTGGTTCCGGTCATCAGCGACGCGGCGTCGCTGGCCACAAACACCACCGCCGCAGCCACTTCATCGAGTTGACCCAGCCGCCCCAGCGGGATGCGCTCCATCACCCATTTCGCGAATTCCGGCTTGGCGAACATCGGCGCCGTCATCGGCGTTTCCAGAAACGTCGGCGCGATGGAATTCACGCGAATGTTTTGCGGCGCGAGTTCGACCGCCAGCGCCTTGGTAAATCCCTCAATCGCGTGCTTGGTTAAACAATAAACCGTACGCGTCGGCGCGCCGACGTGCCCCATCTGCGACGTGATATTGATGACACTGCCACCGCGCGTTTTGCGGTCAGGTGATTCCAGCATTTTCTTTACAGCCGCCTGCGCAGTAACGAACATCGCGCGGATATTCAGATTGAGTACGCGGTCGAGATTGGCCTCGCTCACCTTCACAAACGGCTCAGGAATATTTGTGCCCGCATTGTTCACCAGCACATCCAGTGAAGGCAGCGCCGCCACCGCCCGGTTGACGGCTGCGGCATCGGTCACATCACACACCAGCGCGTGCGCGCGCCCGCCACCCGCCGTGATTTCAGCCACGGCGGAATCGAGATCACTTTGCGTGCGTGCCATCAGCCACACCT
>JAYVQD010000339.1:0-23209 GCA_043777275.1 Nitrosomonadales bacterium | reverse complement strand
ATGACCGCATGTATGAGGAAGCTGCTGACCATACTCAACGCTATGCTAAAAACAAATCAAACATGGAAAATTCAGCCTTCCTCTTGACACGGTTGCTCTCCCCACACGCGGGGCGAGGGGATAGTTTTTTGGGGTTGCTTACCGTTGCAGTAATTGCAGTCATTGTTGCAACCCCAAGCGCCCACGCCCAAAAACCCGACGAAGCCGCCGCCTTCCCCAGCCGCCCGATACGCATCGTCATCGGCTTCACGCCGGGCGGGCAGCCGGATATTTCTGCGCGCTTGATCGGCCCCAAGTTGTATGAAGTGTTCGGGCAACAGGTGGTGGTCGATAACCGGCCCGGCGCGGGCGGCGTGGTGGGCGCGCGCATTGTGGCGGGATCGAATCCCGACGGGCACACGCTGCTGTCGATTTCATCCGCGCATGTGGTGGCGCCAACGGTGCATGCGCGGCTGGGCTACGATCCGCTGAAGGATTTCGCCGCTGTGTCGCAATCCACCAGCGCGGCGTATCTACTGGTGGTGCCGCCGTCGCTCGAAGCAAAAACACTCAAAGACTTTATTGCGCTGGCGAAAGCCAAGCCCGGACAAATCAATTTCGCCTCGGGCAGCACCGGCAGCGGCACCCATTTCGCGGCGGAGATGTTGAAGATCGCCGCAGGCATCGACGTGGTGCATATCCCGTACAAGGGCGTGCCGGAGGCGTTGACCGATACCGTGTCGGGGCGGGTGCAGTTTTTTATGTCGCCGCTGGCGAGCGCGATCAATCTGGTGCGCGACGGCAAACTGCGCGCGCTGGGCGTGTCGTCGGCCAAGCGCGTACGCGCCTACGCCGAGGTGCCGACCCTTGCCGAAGCTGGACTCGCGGGCTTCGAGTGGGATTCGTGGGGCGGCATTCTTGCGCCTGCAAAAACGCCGCGCGCCGTGGTCAACAAGTTGAGTCGCGAAATCAATCGCGCGCTCAACCTGCCTGATGTGGTGCAGCGCCTGACCTCGCTCGGCGCGGAGCCGATGCCCGGCACGCCGGAGCAGTTCGACAAGCTGCTCGCAGCACAGCTGGCGATCACCGCCAATCTCGCGCGCAAGGCCGGGATCAAAGCGGAGTAGCCGCCGGACTTCAACTTGGTGCAGACACGCACCACTATCGTGCCGTGCGGTTATGCCCCAGCGCTTCGGCCATCGTAATGCCCCGTAATAGGGATTCCCGGCAACGCCTTGGTGCGATGGCATGGATTTTGCGTTATTTGCGGCGTTGCATAGAAAGTTATGCCGACACACGCCTCTCATTCAATCTCTATCCAGGAATCGACCATGACCATGAAAAAGTGGGTTGCCCGCTGTCTGTTTTCGCTGTCGCTGCTCGGCGCCACCACTGCAGCTCACGCCGCAGAACCGTTGAAAATTGGTTATAGCGATTGGCCGGGCTGGGTGGCATGGCAAGTAGCTATCGACAAGGGTTGGTTCAAGGAGGCCGGCGTCAACGTGAAATTCGAGTGGTTCGATTACTCGGCCTCGATGGATGCCTTCGCCGCGGGCAAACTCGATGCCGTCACCATGACCAACGGTGATGCGCTGGTCACCGGCGGGGGTGGCGCCAAGAGCGTGATGATTTTGATTAATGACTACTCCAACGGTAACGACATGGTGATTGCCAAGCCGGCCTTCAAATCCCTGAAAGACCTCAAGGGCAAGAAGATCGCGCTGGAGAAAGGCCTGGTCGAGCATCTGTTACTGCTCAACGGGTTAAAGAAAGCGGGAATGAAGGAATCCGATGTCACCATCGTGAATGCCAAAACCAACGAGCTGCCGCAGATGCTGGCGTCAGCCGACATCGCCGCTGTTGCTGCGTGGCAGCCCGTCACCGGTCAGGCGTTGAAAGCTGCGCCGGGTTCGCGCGCGATCTACACCTCGGCTGATGAGCCTGGGCTGATTTATGACACGCTGGCGGTAAAACCGGCCAGCCTCAAGGCACGCCGCGCCGATTGGCAGAAAGTCGTCAAAACGTGGGATCGCATCGTCGCCTACATCGAAGACCCGAAAACGCAAGCCGATGCCGTGAAAATCATGGCGGCACGCGTCGGCATTACGCCGGAGGCCTACCTGCCTCTGTTAAAGGGCACCAAGCTGATGAATCTGGCCGCGGGCAGCAAGGTTTTTGTCAAGGGCGAGGGCTTTCAGTCACTGCACGGCTCGACCAAAGTGGCCGACGCTTTTAACGTCGCCAACGCGGTGTACAAAAAACCTGAAAACATCGATAGTTATATCGATGCTTCCTTTACCAACACCGCCAACGCCAAGTAGCACTGGCCACCGCGCATCAAAGCAGACTAAGAATGGGCGCGATCTCTCGATGGCTGCCGGGACGCGCGGGACTCACGCCGCACCAACGCACGCTGTTGGGAATCGGCTCATTTCTGCTGCCGTTGTTGTTGTGGAGCGTGGTCAGTTATGCGCCCTTTGTCTGGCACCCGAAGGTAAACATCACCACGCCGGGTGACGTGGATTACTTCCAGCCCGGCATGCTGGTGGACAAAGAGGTGTTCCGGCAGGAAGCCGCGCGCATGCGTGAGAGCGGCACTGCCGTGCCCGCCGGCGAACCCGCGAACCCGATCTATCTGCCCGCGCCGCATCAGGTGGCGCTGGCTTTTTACACCAGCTTTACCAAGCCGCCGGCGCAAAAAGACGCGCCGTGGCTGCACGAAAGCCTGTGGCACAGCATCACGATTATTTTCTGGGGATTTTTGTTGTCGTCATTGGTGGGCGTGCCGCTGGGCATTGTGTGCGGCACCTACGTTGCGCTGGCGCGCCTCAGTGAGCCTTTTGTCGAGTTCTTCCGCTATCTGCCCGCGCCGGCGTTCGGCGCGCTGGCGGTGGCCGTGCTCGGCATTTACGACGGCCCCAAAATCGCCGTCATCGTCATCGGTACGTTTTTTCAGCAGGTGCTGGTGATCGCCAACACCACGCGCAAACTCGACGCCACCATCCTCGAGGCCGCGAAGACGCTGGGCACGCGCGGCCCGCGCCTGCTCACCAAGGTGGTGCTGCCGGGCATCCTGCCCGACCTTTATCGCGACCAGCGCATCCTGCTCGGCTGGGCATGGACTTACCTGATCGTGGCCGAACTGATCGGCACCAGTACCGGCATCACCTGGTTCATCACCCAGCAGGCGCGCTATCAGCATTTCGATAGCGTCTACGCCGCGATCATGATGATCGGCATCATCGGCTTTGGCGTTGATCTGCTGCTCGGTCGTCTCGGCCGCAGGCTGTTCCCTTGGGACCCGGCGTTAAGTCGCAATTGAGTCGCGGTTAAGCCCAATGATAAACCCGCCCGCGAACATACCCGCCTACCCTTCCTACCCTTCCTACCTTAAGCAAAGCGATGCCGTGCGCAGCCGTTTCGATCGGCTCAAGCAGCGCGACGTGATCCTCGATGTGCGTAATCTGTACCGGCGCTTCGATTCACCACAAGGACAGACCGAGGCCCTGCGCGATGTCAGCTTCAAGGTGCATCGCCGTGAATTCATCTGCGTCATCGGCCCCTCCGGCTGCGGCAAGTCCACGTTGATCCGCATGCTGGCCGGCCTCGATCACCAAAGCGCCGGTGAGGTTCTGCTCGATGGCAAGCCTGTCAAAGGGCCGGGGCAGGATCGCGGCATGGTATTTCAGGGCTACTCGCTGTTCCCCTGGCTCACGGTCAAAAAGAATGTGATGTTCGGCCCCGAAATGAACGGCGCCGGACGCAGCGCCGCCGAACGCGACGCGCTGCTGTGGCTCGACCTGGTGGGCCTCGCCAAATTCGCCGACGCCTACCCGCACCAGTTGTCGGGCGGCATGCGCCAGCGCGTGGCCATCGCGCGCGCGCTGGTGAATCAGCCGCGCATCCTGCTGATGGACGAACCCTTCGGTGCGCTCGACGCGCAGACACGTGCGCGCATGCAGGCACACTTGCTCGACATCTGGCGCAACATTGACATCACGGTGTTGTTCATCACACACGATCTCGACGAGGCGATCTATCTCGCCGACCGTATTCTCGTGCTCAAGGCGCACCCCGGCGAAGTGCAGGAGGTAATCGAAGTGCCGGTGCCGCGCCCACGTTCGCCCGGCCAGTTTTCTACACCCGAGTTTCTGGCCACCAAGGCGCGTCTGGAGCAACTGATCCACCCGCCCGCCCCCGTGCCGGCGGAAGACGAACCCGTTATCACGCAACACTTGATACGCTTTACGAATGTTTCCGATAACGTTGAATAGCTTCGGTCGCAAGCTAAAATCACTGTAAGCATTTGTTTTTATTGTGTTTTTTATTAACAAGAAAGTGCCTTATGCGTAACGATGATGACACGCCCGCTAACCCGCGCGCCACCGCGCCGGTGGATGCACCTCCGCACTGGCGCAGCTTCGCCCCCGATCTGGATGCCGCCAAGGTGTTGTTCTCTGACATCGCGCCGGGCGGCGGGCACTGGTCGCAGGTGTTGCCGCGCAGCGTCACGCTGCGCATGACCGCACTGGAAGACGGCGCGAATATCAGCGTGGTGCTGTATGCGGCGCGCGACAAGCTCGAACGCTACAACATGCCGGATTCGCTCAAGGCGCAACACACGGCGCACTACACGCGCGGTCACGTGCTGATGAGCGACATGGGTCGTGCGCTGGCCTCGATCACTTCCGACAGTCTGGGCTGGCACGATCCGTTTGGCCTGCTGCTCGACGCCACGCGGATGCGCGAAAAATACGGCGAGCGTCCCTACCAGTCGGCGCGCAATGCCATGTACCGTTCGGGTGTCGATGGTCTGCTGATCGAAATCGGCAAACACGGTCTGGCCAAGCGCGATCTGATCGCGCCGGTGAATTTTTTCTCCAAAGTCAGTGTGGATGCGGAAGGCCGATTCGCCTTCGCGCCCCACCACTGCAAGGCGGGCGACCACGTAGACCTGCGCTTTGACATGGATGTGCTGCTGGCGTACTCAACCGCACCGCATCCGCTCGACCCCGCACCCGGCTATGCACCGAAAAAAATCGGCCTCGCCGCGTGGCGTTCGGGCCCCGCGCCGCAGGACGACTACTGCCGCAGCTTTCGCGCGGAAAACGCGCGCGCGCTGTTCAATGCCGACATGCAGTACCTTGCTTGAAAGAGATGCCTATGACTACTGCCGCCACAGCCGCTATTCGTTTAAAGGAAAGCACGCTCAATCCGGCTGCCGCCGTATTGCGCCACACCGTGCCCGCGGGTGAACCCTGGCTGCTGGCGATCAACCAAGGGCAGACGCTGCGCATTGTCGATGTCGATGGCAATCAGGCGGTCGATGCGCTGTTCTACAATCGTCATGATCCGGCGGAGCACTACAGTGCCACGCAAACGCTGTTGCGCCAGGGCGGCATCTACCTGACCACGGGCTCGGTGCTCTACAGCAACGAAGACAACCCGATGCTGACCATCGTTGCCGACACCTGTGGCCGTCACGATACGCTGGGCGGCGCCTGCGCTGCCGAGAGCAATCAGGTGCGCTACGCATTGCAAAAAAAATTCATGCACAGTTGCCGCGACAACTTTCTGATCGCCCTGCAACACGCCGACATCGGTATCGGCAAGCGCGATCTTGCGCCTAACATCAATTTTTTCATGAACGTGCCGGTCACGGTCGACGGTGGTCTGACCTTTGCCGACGGCGTTTCAGCGCCGGGCAAGTATGTTGAATTGCACGCCGAAATGGATGTGTGGTTGCTGGTATCCAATTGCCCGCAACTGAACAATCCGTGTAATGCTTACAATCCGACGCCCGCGCAATTCCTGTTGTGGAATCCGGGCTGATACGACTACTGATCCACATCCTCACCCCCGGCGCAGGACGTCCCGCATCGGCACAGCACACCACACGGGACGGCCCGCGAAAGACGCACCATGTTCAAGAAAGTCCTGATTGCCAATCGCGGGGCCATTGCCTGCCGCATTCAGCGTACGCTAAAAAAAATGGGCGTCGCTTCAGTGGCCGTGTATTCCGAGGCCGATGCCAGCGCGCGTCATGTGCTCGATGCAGACGAAGCCTATCTGCTGGGGCCCGCGCCTGCGGCCGAGAGTTACCTGCGCGCCGCGAAGATACTCGACATCGCACGCGCCAGCGGTGTCGACGCTATCCACCCCGGTTATGGATTTCTCTCCGAGAATCCGGATTTTGCCGACGCCTGCGCGACAGCGGGCATCGCTTTCATCGGCCCCACCGGCGCGCAGATGCGCGCCTTTGGCCTGAAGCACACCGCGCGCGAACTGGCCGCGCAAAACGGCGTGCCGCTGCTGCCCGGTTCCGGTCTGCTGGCGGATGCCGCCCATGCCGCAAACGAAGCGCGGCGCATCGGATATCCGGTGATGTTGAAAAGCACCGCCGGTGGCGGCGGTATCGGCATGCGCCTGATTGGGAGCGAAGACCAGTTGACCGAGGCCTACGCCGCGGTGGATCGGCTGGCGCGCGCCAATTTCAAGGAAGCCGGCATCTACCTGGAAAAGTACGTCGAACAGGCGCGCCATATCGAGGTGCAATTGTTCGGCGATGGCCGGGGCGCGGTGATTGCGCTGGGCGAACGTGACTGCTCGGTACAGCGGCGCAATCAAAAAGTCATCGAGGAAACTCCGGCGCCGGGCCTCACCGAAGCGCAACGCAGTCGTCTGCTGGCGATTGCGATAAAACTCGGCCAGGCAGTCAACTATCGCTCGGCGGGCACGGTGGAATTCGTCTATGACGCGGCCAATGGTGGTAATGGCGCGTTTTATTTTCTGGAAGTCAACACGCGCTTGCAGGTGGAGCACGGCGTAACCGAAGCGGTAACGGGCGTGGATCTGGTGGAGTGGATGGTGCGGCTGGCTGCCGGTGAAATGCCCGCGCTCGACAGTTTCGATATCAAACCGCGCGGCGCCGCGATGCAGGCGCGCCTGTATGCCGAAGACCCGAATAAGAATTTTCAGCCCTCGGCGGGATTGCTGACTGCAGCGCGCTTTCCGGAGGATGTCCGCGTCGACGGCTGGGTGCAAAGCGGCAGCGTGGTGCCACCCAACTACGATCCGATGCTGGCCAAGCTGATTGCTTTCGGCGCTACCCGCGAAGCCGCGCGCACGAAGTTGATTGCCGCGCTTGAGGCAAGCGAAATCGCGGGCATCGAAACCAACCGCGCCTATCTTGCGCAGGTGCTCGCCGCGCCGGAGTTTATCGCTGGCCGTCAGACCACGCGCCTGCTCGACAGCTTTCGCTACTGCCCCGCCACCATCGACGTACTCGAGCCGGGCGTGCAGTCCACCGTGCAAGACTGGCCGGGACGGCAAGGCTACTGGGATGTGGGCGTGCCGCCTTCCGGCCCGATGGATGCGCTGTCAATGCGCCTGGCCAACCGCCTCGCCGGCAATGCCGAAGGCGCCGCGGCGCTGGAGCTTACCGTCGCCGGCCCTACGCTGAAATTCAACTGCGATTGCGTGATCGCGCTCACCGGCGCGGCAATGGAAACTACGCTTGACGGGGTGACGTTGCCGCTGTGGCAGGCGCACGCCATTGCGGCGGGCAGCGTGCTGCGCATCCGTTCGGTGCAAGGCGCGGGGCTGCGCAGCTACCTGGCGGTGCAAGGCGGTTTTAAAGTGCCGGATTACCTCGGCTCAAAATCCACCTTCACCCTCGGCCAGTTCGGCGGTCACGGCGGACGCGCGCTGCGCGCGGGCGACGTGCTGCATGTGACGCTGGCGAATGCAAAGCCCGCGAGTCATGCGCTTCTAAACCACGCACTGCAAACGCCGCTGAGCCACGCCTGGGAAATCGGCGTGCTCTACGGCCCGCACGGCGCGCCGGACTTTTTCACCGACGCCGACATCGCCACGTTTTTTGCTACGGCGTGGGAAGTGCATTACAACTCCTCGCGCACCGGCGTGCGTCTGATCGGCCCCACGCCGCAGTGGGCGCGCAGCGACGGCAGCGAGGCGGGTCTGCATCCCTCCAACATTCACGACAACGCTTACGCCATCGGCGCCATCGATTTCACCGGCGACATGCCGGTGATCCTGGGCCCGGATGGCCCCAGTCTCGGCGGCTTCGTCTGTCCGGCCACCATCGTGCAGGCCGAGTTGTGGAAAATGGGGCAACTCAAGCCGGGTGATAGCGTGCGCTTCAAGCGTCTGTCGCGGCAAGAGGCCCATGCGCTGCAAACGCAGCAGGACGCTGCGATTGCCGCGCTGGATGCGCCTGCGTTTGCCCGCTTGCCCGCACAGCATGCGCCGCTGGCCTCGCCCGTGTTGCGGCATATCAAGGCGCGTGGCAAGGTGCGGGGTGAGTTGCCCGATCTGGTGATCCGCCAGTCGGGTGATAGCAATTTACTGGTCGAGATGGGGCCACTGGTGCTCGACCTTGAACTGCGCTTGCGCGTGCAGGCATTGCTACAAGCGTTGCGCGCCGAGGCGGATGCGGCGCGCCTGCCCGGTGTACTCGATCTGACACCGGGCATCCGTTCGCTGCAATTGCATTTTGATCCGCGTCACGTCGAGCAGGAGGCGTTGATTGACATCGTGATGCGCGTTGAGCAAAACCTGCCGCCCCTCGATGACATGGAGGTCGAATCGCGCATCGTGCATCTGCCGCTGTCGTGGGATGACCCGGCGACGAAACGGGCGATCGAGAAATACATGCAGTCGGTGCGCCCGGATGCCCCCTGGTGCCCGAGCAACATCGAGTTCATCCGCCGCATCAATGGCCTTGATAGCATCGACGAGGTATTCAAGGTGGTGTTTGCGGCCCGCTATCTGGTGATGGGTCTGGGGGATGTGTATCTCGGCGCACCGGTGGCGACACCGCTCGATCCGCGCCATCGGCTGGTCACCACCAAGTACAACCCGGCGCGCACCTGGACGCCGGAAAACGCGGTGGGCATCGGCGGCGCGTATCTGTGTGTGTACGGCATGGAAGGTCCCGGCGGCTACCAATTCGTCGGGCGCACAGTGCAGATGTGGAACCGCCACCGCGTCACCGCCGATTTCACCCAGCCGTGGCTGCTGCGCTTTTTCGATCAGGTACGCTTCTACCCGGTGAGCGAAACGGAACTGCTGCGGCTGCGCGAGGATTTCATCGCCGGAAAGTTCCGCCTGAAGATCGAACCGGCGCGGTTCCGGCTGCGCGACTACCGCACCTTTTTGCAAGCCAACGCAACGCCCATCGCCGCGTTCAAGGCCCGGCAGCAGAACGCGTTCGAGGCGGAAAGAAAGCGCTGGCATGACGACGACGGCGCCGGTCAGGACGTGGCAGCCAGTGATGTCATGATCGCCGAGGCGGGGACTGACAGCGAACTCGACCTGCCACGGAATGCACGCGCGGTTGCCTCGCACGTCGCGGGCAGCGTGTGGAAAGTGGAAGCGCAAGTGGGTGACACCGTGCAAGCCGGACAAACCCTGGTGATCGTCGAATCGATGAAGATGGAAATTGCCGTGACCGCACCGTGCAGCGGCAAGTTAAGCCACTTGTTCTGCAAGGAAGGCAGCGCCGTCACTGCCGGGCAGAACCTGCTGGTTATTGTCGAGGAATAATGATGAATCCGATAAGCATAATGTGTCGTAGGGTGCGCACTGCGCACCATTCACCGGTATTTGCGCGTGCGCGATGCGCACCCTACATGGCCGGTCAAGGTTGTCGGGGAACGACATGATTTCGATGCATACATTAAGCCTCGACATCACCACACTCAGAGCGGCCTACGTCGCAGGCACCTTGTCACCTGCCGATGTGATCGATGAAATCCTCCGTCGCACCGCCACCGACCCCAACACGGTATGGATAGCGCGGCTGTCTGCTGAACAATTGCGCGGCTACGCTACGGCGTTGGCCGGGCGCGATATCGCCACCCTGCCGCTCTACGGCATTCCGTTTGCCATCAAAGACAACATCGACCTCGCGGATGTAGCCACCACGGCGGGCTGCCGCGAGTACGCTTACACGCCAAACGCCAGCGCCTTCGTGGTGCAGCGCCTGATCAATGCGGGGGCCATTCCGGTGGGCAAGACCAACCTCGACCAATTCGCCACCGGCCTCAACGGCACGCGCTCGCCGTGGGGCGCTTGCCGCAATGCGTTCAACCCCGATTACATTGCGGGCGGTTCCAGTTCCGGCTCCGCAGTGGCCGTGGCCAAAGGTTACGTGAGCTTTGCGCTGGGCACCGACACCGCTGGCTCGGGGCGCGTGCCTGCTGCATTCAATAATCTGGTGGGACACAAACCCACGCTGGGCTGGCTTTCCGCCAGTGGCGTGGTGCCGGCCTGCCGTTCGCTCGACACGGTTTCGATTTTCGCGCTGACGGCAGAGGATGCAGAAACAGTGACTGCCGTCGCAGCAGCATTCGATGCCGCCGATGCGTTTGCACGACCGGTGGCCGGGCATGGCTTTGATTTCGGAACCGCGGCAAATTTTCGCGTGGGGGTACCGCGCGCGAGCCAACTCGCTTTTTTTGGCAATGCAGAGGCGCAGCGGCTCTTTGAGGCGGCGGTGCAGCGGATCACGGCGCTCGGTGGGAAATGCGTAGAGATAGACCTGCAACCCTTTCTCGACACCGCGCGGCTGCTTTACGACGGACCGTGGGTGGCGGAACGCTATGCCGCGATCCGCGAATTCTTCGACACGCAGCCGCAAGCGCCGTTACCCGTAATTCGCGACATCATCGGCGGCGCCAAAAAATGGTCGGCTGCCGATGCCTATGCCTACGGTTATCAATTGAAAGCGGCAAAGCGGCGTTGCGACGCGGTGTGGCAATCCGTCGATTGCATCGTGACGCCGACCGCAGGAACCATTTACACCGTGGCCGCGATGCAAGCCGATCCGCTTCGGCTGAATTCCAATCTCGGCTATTACACCAATTTCATGAATCTGCTCGACTACGCAGCCACCGCCGTGCCGGCGGGTTTTCAGGCCGACGGGCTGCCTGCCGGCGTAACGGTGTTCGCGCCCGCTCATCAGGACGGCCCGCTGCTACGGCTGGCCTCACGCATGCAGCGCGCGCTGGCGGCGCCACTGGGCGCAACCGGCTTGCCGCTGCCCGCACCCACTGTCGCGCTCACTGTCGTACCAACGCTACCGAGCGGACAAGTGCGCGTGGCGGTGTGCGGCGCGCACCTCGCGGGTCTGCCGCTCAATGGCCAACTCACCTCACGCGGCGCGCGCTTGATCGCCACCACGCACTCCGCACCGCAGTACCAGCTCTACGCGCTGCCCGGCGGGCCGCCACCTCTTCCACCACGGCCCGGCATGGTGCGCGTCAAACAAGGCGGCAGCGCGATAGCGTTGGAAGTGTGGGAGCTGCCCGCCAGCGAATTCGGTTCTTTTGTTGCAGGCATTTCGGCGCCGCTGGGTATCGGCACGATAACGCTGGCCGATGGTTCGACGGTGCAGGGGTTTGTGTGTGAAGCCGCTGCCGTTGCGGACGCTGAAGACATTACGGCGCTGGGCGGCTGGCGTGCTTATCTGGCGAGCCGCTGACTGGGCGCGCCATAAAGAAAGCCGCCCAACCAGGGGCGGCTTTCTCGTAACGCTGGTAACGCTGGTAACGCGTTTGCTTAGAACGTCTTGAGGAAAGACACCACGAATTTGCCTTTGCTCACATCTTTGAAACCTGCGACCGGGCCGGATACACCGGAAACCGCGCCGATGTTACCCCAGCAATACGCATTGGTACCACCGGTCGGGGTGCAGCTACCCGACGTATTGGTGTCGGAGTAGAACGCCGTAACCGTTCCGAAGCCGACATCCTTGCTCACGCCGAGTTTCCAGTCGGTGTAATTGGCATCGGTAAGACCGGGTGTCGCCACTGAGCGCTTGACCTTCTGCTTGCCGATGTGGCCGATCAAGGTCCAGCCATTGCCTGCATCATAGTTGGCGTTCAGTTCGATATAGTCGGAACCGCGCGTTTTCTGGTCATACAGGGCACCGCCATACCAGCCGATAAAGTGGCTGGACGTCGCGTACGAATACTTCGCGGTCAGCCACTTGTAACCGATCGCGGCATAGAGCTCCTGCGTGTTCGGATTGGCCAGAACGGTCGGGACCGAATTGCCCTTGCCCGGATAGTTGTAGGTGATGTAGCCCACATCATAGTTAAAGTCACCGCCGCCGAAGCTGTTCTTGAAGCCGCCGTAGACGTCGATTTCAACGGATCCCTTACCGATAAAGTCTTTCACCCAGGTGATCGAGGATGCCCACGCGCCCACATAAAAGCCGCTGCCGTGCAAATAGTCTATGCCGCCTTGAATCGCAGGACGCCCGTGTGTCTGGCTAACGCCGCGGAACAGATAATCGGACGTAACGCCGACGTTAAAGCTCAGCGGTGACGCGGGTGCGGCGGGTGCAGCAGCCGGGGCAGCAGGCGCCGGGGTTTGCGCGAAGGCGGTGGGCACTGCAAACGCTGCGGCAACGGCAGCAGCAAGAACGAGTTTACGCATGATGATCCTCTTGTGAAAATTATGAATAGTAAGACGGCAATATCTCTAAGCAATTCCTGCGCCTGTTTTTGATTGCCGCTGAAACGTAGCGAAGTTTATGCTGAATAAAGTGCGTCACGTTAGTGCATTCCGCTGATTCACTATGAGTTTTTGTCGCTACGTTGCATAAATGTCAGCACCGCAAAGCGGCGCACTAATTTGCAGCGCGATTCGTTTTCAGTTACGCAGAAAATCTGCACTATCCAGGTGCTAAATCAATTTTCTCGCACCGAACCAGTGCGTTACATTTTAGTGGAGACAATTTAACTATATGTTTTTATTGAACTAATTGGAGCTGGTACGGTATGTGCAATAGGACAGACGTGTATCTGTTGTAGGGCGTAATCCTTTTCAATTTTTATCAGTAAATTCTTGATCGAGCACACAAGGGGAAAATCATGAAACTCGTCACTGCAATTATTAAGCCGTTCAAGCTCGACGAAGTGCGCGAAGCGCTCTCCGCCATCGGCGTGAGCGGCGTCACCGTCACGGAAGTCAAAGGTTTTGGACGGCAGAAAGGTCACACCGAGCTGTATCGCGGCGCGGAGTACGTAGTGGATTTTCTGCCCAAGGTAAAAGTCGAGGCGGCCATCAAGTCCGAGATGGTGGAACAGGTTATCGAAGCCATCGAAAAGGCGGCCAACACCGGCAAGATCGGTGACGGGAAAATATTTGTCTCTGAACTCGAACAAGTCATCCGTATCCGCACCGGCGAGACCGGCGCGGATGCTTTGTAAATTAAAAGGGGAGTACAAATGAAAAGACTTAGCATTATTCTGTCAACACTGGCGATGCTGATCTGCACCAGCTTCATGGCGCAGGCGCAGGACAAGCCCGCCGAAAAAGCCGCGGAACCCGCAGCGGCCGCGGCGCCTGCTGCGGTACCGGCTGCGCCCGTTGCGGCAGCACCCGCTGCAGCAACGGCCACGCCCGCCCCCACCGCAGCCAAGCCCACGCCCAACAAGGGCGACATCGCGTGGATGCTGACCTCCACCGCGCTGGTGCTGATGATGAGCATTCCCGCACTAGCCCTGTTCTACGGCGGCATGGTGCGTGCGAAAAACATGCTGTCGGTGCTGATGCAGGTTTTCGTCACTTTCTCTCTGGTGGTGGTGCTGTGGTGCATTTACGGCTACAGCCTCGCCTTCACGGAGGGCAATGCGTTCATCGGCGGATTCGACCGGCTGTTCCTGACCGGCACGTTTGACGCGGCCAAGGCGGAGTTTTCAACCGCCGCCACTTTCAGTAAAGGCGTGGTGTTGCCCGAACTGGTGTTCGTGGCGTTCCAGGCAACGTTTGCCGCCATCACCTGCTGCCTGATCCTCGGTGCGGTTGCCGAACGTATCAAGTTCTCGGCGGTGCTGATTTTCGTGGTGATCTGGTTCACTTTTGCCTACCTGCCGATCGCGCATATGGTGTGGTTCTGGCCAGGCCCGGATATGTACACCGATGCCAAACTCGTCGATAAGCTGAACTCGACCGCCGGGCTGATCTGGCAGTGGGGCGCGCTGGATTTCGCCGGCGGCACGGTGGTGCATATCAACGCCGGTGTCGCCGGATTGATCGGCGCCTGCCTGGTGGGCAAACGCGTCGGTTTCGGCAAAGAAGCGATGACGCCGCACAACCTGACCATGACCATGGTCGGTGCAGCGCTGCTATGGGTGGGCTGGTTCGGCTTTAACGCCGGCTCCGCGCTCGAAGCGAATAACACCGCCGCGCTGGCGTTTATCAACACCTTTCTCGCCACGGCGTGCGCGGTGCTGACCTGGGTTTTTGCAGAGTGGATATTCAAAGGCAAGCCCTCGATGCTGGGTGCAGCCTCGGGCGCGGTGGCGGGTCTGGTAGCCATCACGCCGGCGGCGGGTAACGTCGGCATTCCGGGCGCGTTCGTGATCGGCAGTGTTGCCGGCATCATTTGCCTGTGGGGCGTCAACGGCCTGAAAAAGATGCTCAAGGCTGACGACTCTTTGGATGTGTTCGGCGTGCATGCCGTGGGCGGCATACTCGGTGCGCTGCTCACCGGCGTGTTCTGCTCACCGTCTCTAGGCGGCCCCGGCTTCGTGTCGGATTGGGTGACCGGCAAAGTGACTTCCGCTGCCGATTACAAGATCCTCGATCAGGTCATCATTCAGGCGCAGGCGGTCGGTGTGACGGTGGTATGGACGGCGGTCGTCGCCCTTGTCGCCTTCAAGATCGCGGACATCATCGTCGGATTGCGCGTGACCGAGGAAGAAGAACGCGAAGGTCTCGATATCAACTCGCATGGCGAGACGGCGTATCACATGTAGCCAGTAACCCTGTAGTCGGAAAGCGCAGCTCCCTGCGCTTTCGAATGTAGTAGGCGCCCGTTCGCAAGATCGGGCGCCTTTTTTTATCCTGCAAAAAAACATTTGCCGCAAACTACACGGCGGCCCGAAAACCGTAGGATGGGTGAAACCCATCTACGAGCCTACGCCGCCACTGCGGTCAGTGCGCGTGCTTGCGCTCGCCGGAGATATCACGCACTTCCACCGACAGCTCCAGCGATTCGCGCTTCTTGTCCGCTCCTTCAAACGTCAGCTTGAGCGGCACCCGTTCTCCCGGCTTCATCTGTTGCTTGAGCCCCATCAACATCACGTGATAACCACCGGAGGCGAGCTTGACGGTCTTGCCCGCCGGAATATCGATGCCGTCCACCGGGAACATTTTCATCACCCCGTTTTGCATCGTCATGTTGTGAATTTCCACCGATGCCGCGACCGGGCTCTCCGCGCTTAACAAGCGCACGGCACTTTTGCCGGTAATTTCCATGAAAGCGCCGGTGACTTTTTGCGCGGGCACGGTGCCGCGCACCCAGGCTTCCTTGACCTCGACCGGCTGTGCGCTCGCAGCCATGGGCACGCTCACTGCGCCACACACCGCGGCAAAAGCGAGTGCTGACCACCATTGGGTGTACATTAAATAATCCTTTAAAAACAAATATTTACATTATATCGTTAGAGGACATACCGCGCCAGATCTTCGCTCTGCGCCAAATCTTTGAGGCGCATATCGACGTAAGCGCCGTCGATGGCGACCGTCTCGCCAGCATGTTTGCCGGCGTTGAACGACACCTCCTCCAGCAACTTTTCCATCACGGTGTAAAGGCGGCGTGCGCCGATGTTTTCGGTTTTCTCGTTGACCTGCCACGCAATCTCGGCCAGCCGCTTGATGGCGTCCGCGCCGAACACCAGTTTCACATCTTCAGTGGCGAGCAACGCTTCGTATTGCTTGACCAGACTGGCGTGGGTGTTGGTGAGTATCTGCTCGAAATCGGAAACCGACAGGCTGTTCAATTCCACCCGAATCGGAAATCGCCCCTGCAACTCGGGAATCAAATCCGACGGTTTGGACAAGTGAAACGCACCACTGGCGATAAACAAAATGTGATCGGTTTTAATCATGCCGTACTTGGTGGTGACGGTGGTGCCTTCCACCAGCGGCAGCAGATCGCGCTGCACGCCCTGGCGCGACACATCCGCGCCGGAGGACTCTTGCCGCGTGGCAATTTTGTCGATCTCATCCAGAAACACAATGCCGTTTTGTTCGACGTTGTTCACCGCCTGTTGCTTCAAGTCTTCGTCGTTCACCAGCTTTAAGGCTTCTTCATCGGTGATCTGCTTCATTGCGTCGCGCACTTTCATTTTGCGCGTGCGGGTTTTATGGGCGCCGATATTCTGAAACATGCCCTGAATCTGCGAGGTAAGGTCCTCCATGCCGGGCGGGGCCATGATTTCCATATGCGCCTGGATGCCCGCGACCTCGATCTCAATGGTTTTGTCGTCAAACTCGCCTTCGCGCAGCTTTTTGCGGAATTTCTGCCGCGTGGAATTTTCGGCGTCATCCGCCGGTCGCTCACTGGCGCCAAAATCCGGCGGTGGCGGCAACAGCACATCAAGCACGCGCTCTTCGGCCATGTCTTCGGCCTGACGCCGCACTTTGCGCGTGGCCTGTTCGCGCATGTCCTTGATCGCGGTTTCGACCAGATCGCGAATGATGGTGTCCACGTCGCGGCCGACGTAGCCGACTTCGGTAAACTTCGTCGCCTCGATTTTGATAAACGGCGCGTCGGCCAATCGTGCCAGCCGCCGCGCGATTTCGGTTTTGCCCACGCCGGTGGGCCCGATCATCAAAATATTCTTCGGTGTGATTTCCTGCCGCAGCGGCTCGGCCACCTGCTGCCGTCGCCAGCGGTTGCGTAGTGCAATCGCAACGGCGCGCTTGGCGTCGTCCTGACCGATGATATGGCGATCCAGTTCGTGAACGATTTCTTGCGGGGTCATGGCGCTCATGATGGGCGGCTGATCGCGAACGACCAGCGTTATTCGAGGACTTCGATGGTGTGTTGCTGATTGGTGTAAATACAGAGATCGCCCGCTATCTCCAGCGATTTTTTTACGATGTCGCGCGGCGCGAGATCGGTATTTTCGAGCAGCGCGCGCGCCGCCGATTGCGCGAACGAACCGCCGCTGCCGATGGCGACGATACCCAGCTCCGGCTCCAGCACGTCGCCGACGCCGGTAATAATTAATGAGTGCTCGCGATCCGCCACGGCGAGCATGGCTTCGAGACGGCGCAGCATGCGGTCGGTGCGCCAGTCTTTCGCCAGCTCCACCGCCGAGCGCATCAGGTGGCCCTGGTATTTTTCAAGCTTGGCTTCAAAACGCTCGAACAGGGTGAACGCATCCGACGTGCCACCGGCAAAACCGGCAAGAATTTTTTCATGATACAGGCGCCGGATTTTGCGCGCGGTGGATTTCACCACCACATTGCCAAGCGTGACTTGCCCGTCGCCGCCGAGGGCAACCACGTTGCCGCGACGCACAGAGAGTATGGTGGTGCCGTGAAAAATTTCAGGGTTCATGCGCTGAGTCTGTTGAGCGTGGGGAAAGTTATCCCGTTACATGGGGCGGGTTCGCCGCTTTGCAAGTGCGGATTATAGCCGCCGGATTGTAACCGCCAGATTTTATCCGCTCACTGCGTCGAATCCGTTGCATCAGTCGAGCTTGAACACCACCGGCACCACATACGGCGACTCTATCGCCTGCCCACCCTGCCGCGCGGGGACAAAGCGCCATGATTTCACTGCCGCCAGCGCCGTTTCGTCGAGCGCAGGATAACCGCTGGTCTTTTCGAGGCTAACGCTCGCGGCCAAACCTTCCGCAGTAACCAACACTTTCACCAGTACCGTACCCTGATCGCCACGGCGGCGCGCGGCCAGCGGATACGCCGGACGCGGATTGTTCAGATAGGCGGCGTCGGAACGCGGCGAGGTCACCGGCGCGGCAACCGTCGTGGGCGGCGGACGCGGTGTTTCGGGTGCCAGCGGCGGACGTTGCTCAGGCACAACCGCTGCGGCGGGTGATGGCGGCGCTTCCGGTGGCAATGGCGGCGCAGTGAGAATCGGTTCCCGCATGGGTCGCGGTTCCGCTACAGGGCTGGCAACGGGCTTCACCGCCTGGGGGCGCGTTTCCATAGGCAGCGGCTGGGGCGGCACGATCTGCGGCGGTTCCTGCGCGACCAACTCAACCGTGAGAGGACGCGGCGGCGATTCGCGCAGCGCCTGCCATCCCGGCAACAGCGTGAGCACCAGCATGTGCGTTGCCACACTGCCCACGACGCACAGGGTCAGCAACGAATGATGGTGCGCTTTAAGAGTTGAAACCGGATCAGCAGCCATGCAAAAAATTATGTTTAAAAACAAGTACTTATATTAAATCAGGAATGCGCAAGCAACGCCTCGCGAGGCGTGATTATCGTCCGCTTTACGCGATACGACAAACACGCCCCAAGCGGAGTCAGGCTAAAACTGTGCGCGCAAACCCACTTGCCCGCTGCGCTTGCCGAGCGGCGCAATGTCTTTGAGATACGACACGTGATTGCGCGCATGCTCGTTGAGCAAGTTAACGCCGCGCAGGAAAAACTCGACGCTGCCCTGTGGCGTTGGCAGTTTCATACGATAGGTCAACGCCGCGTTGAGCAGGGTGTAGCTATCCGTTGGCAACTCATTGGCCGACACGCGATTTTGCGCGGACACCCATAGGGCATCCACGCGCGCGCCCAACGCACCCCGCCGATAATCCACGCCCGCACCGAATCGCCTCGGCGCGATTCGTGGCAGCGGCAAACCGGTGCTGCGATCATCGGCGCGCACGTAATCAAACTTCAGCAGCAAATCGAGCGTGCTCGCGCGATCCAGCAATCTGAATTTGCCTTCGGCCTCCATGCCACGAAAACGCGCGGGCACCGCGCGATAGGCGAGTTCAGGCAATACTTCCTCGCCGGTGTTATCCGAAACACCGGGCTTAATCGTATCGGGTGGATTCAATTCGCCGTCCGCGCCGCGTGTGTTACCACTGTTAAACACGCCGATATAATTTTTGAACCGGCTGTGGAACACACTGATGCTGCCCGAGTGCGCACCGGAACGCATACGCAATGCCGCATCGAACGCTCGTGATTTTTCTTTGGCAAACGCGGCATCACCCACTTCATATGAACCGGTCGCCGCGTGCGGGCCGTTGGCGAACAACTCGTAGTAGGTCGGCGCACGCTCGGTCATGGCGCCATTCAGCGCCAGCGCCAATCCGGGCGTGACGTTGTACACACCGCCGAGCGCACCGCTAGTGCCGCCAAAGTTACGCATCTGCGCCGGATCGAAACGCGGCCCCGCGCCGCCAAACGGCACCGGGCCGCCGCCTTGCGAGCTGACTTCCGTGCGTTCATGACGCCCGCCAATAGTCAGTTTCAATTTCCCGATCGGCAACTCTTCGTAGATAAACAGTGCCTTGCTATCGGTCTTTGTCGTCGGCACAAATGCTTCCGCGCCCAGCGCCGAAAAATCAAAGTTGTTGAACTGCACGCCGACCGCGCCTTTCAGCGGGCCGAGATTGCCATGCGTGAGTTCCAGCCGTCCTTCGTGGCCTCTGCTCTTGAAATCGGTGCCCGGTACGCCCGCATTGAGCTCGGTGTGTTTGTAATCGGTTTTGCCCAGTTTGAATTTGACGCCGCTGATGAACGAACCGATATCACGCATTTCACCGGCGAGATCCCAGCGCTTGCTCTCCATATCAATCGTAACCAAGGGTTCGGCAACGGTGCCGTATTGACTCTCGAACGACGAGAACGATAAGCCGACGTAGCCCTTGTCCCACGTGGCCGAACCGCCTATCGACCCGCCGTTGGAACGCGATGCGCTGTTGGGCAGCGTGCCGTAGGTCACGGCACGCGCAGGATCAGCGGCTTGCAGGCGCGGTGAAATATTCGGGCCTTTGATTTTCAGATCATCGGTGTCGCGCGTATACACGTCCGCGTGCAGCGCAAAGCGTCCGTTGCCGGCTTCCAGCATGGCGCCGGACGCTTTCTCTGACTCGGCGCCGCCGAATCGCGTCTCCACCTTGCCGCGCGCACCGGTCACCGGCTCCTGTGGAATACGATTGTCGATCACGTTGACGACGCCGCCCACCGCGTTGCCGCCATAAAACAACGCCGCCGGTCCGCGCACAACCTCCACGCGCTCGACGATCAGCGGATCCATCGGCACCGCGTGATCGTTACTCAGCGACGACGCATCGAGTACACCCACGCCGTTGCTGAGAATGCGTATGCGGTCGCCTTCCAGACCGCGTATCACCGGACGACTCGCGTTCGGCCCGAAGTAGGTCGAACTCACGCCCGGCATCTCGTTGAGCATTTCGCCCAGCGTGGAGCGTCGGAGCAAGAAGAGGTTGGTTCCTTCCAACACGGAAGTGGGCGACACCAGGCTGAACAATTCACTGCCCAGCGGATTGCCGGTCACGATCACCGGCGATAGTTGAGTGGGAATCCCTGCGGCAGCGGGGGGCGTAACAGCGGGGGTCTGCGCGTGGGCGGAAACCGCCCACGCCGCAGCCACCGCATAGGCGATGCGACTGACCATTGTTTTCTCCTGTGGAATGCACGACTGCACGGCGCGCTGGCCTGAGCATTGCTCAAGGCGCGCGTGGTTTCAGATCAAAGCGGCCAGGCTGTAGTAAGCGTAATAAGGCCGCTGCACTTCACCGGAAAATGGGAGGGCCGCGCGAGTGCGCGGGGACGGCTTCGGAACCGAGCCGGGGATTAAAGGTGTAACTCGCAATGGCTGCGGGAAGTTCAGCGATAACCGGTAGTACGCACGATCCATGCACACCGCCCAGCACCTGCCCAAACGCAAGATCGAACGCGCACCGACTCGCCTGTCCAGTCGGCGATTCATTGCCGCCGCTATTGTTGTCACGCGGGTCATGCAGGTCATGCAGGTCATGCGCGTGACCTTCGTGTTGCGCTTCATGCGCGCGGGCATCACCACCACCCGCATGCCATGCAGCGTGTACGAGCGCGTCCTGCTGCGCTATGAGCAGCAGTACTACACAGAGATAATGGAAGAACCGGCGCGACATGTTTACCCGTGTTTAGCCCGGACAAATCACAGCAGGAATTACTTGCCGACCGTCCCTACCGTCAACACGGCATCGGTCAGCCGATAGTAAAGCCCCATCGGATCATCTTTCAGCACCGCGAGTTTTCCGGTGAGCAAAATCGGCTCAAAGCCGTATTTGATCGGCGATTTGGCCTGCACTTCAACCATTTGCTCCGGCCCGCCGGGCAAACAGAACGAGCACGACGGCGGCAGCGCCGCGAGGATGAAGCGCGACTGCTTCTCGCCCATATCGAGCGGCATCATGAAGCCCTGGATTTTCACTTCTTTTTTATCGAGCGCGCTCACTTCTTTGGCGAACTCAGGCACGAACTTGTCTTTTTGCTTGACCGGTTTTACTTCACCCAACGTTTTCCACGACAGCACCCCTTTCATTTCGGGCAACGGCTTGTCGGCAAAGGCGGACGGCGGCGCCTGCTTGTCCGCGAGCGGATCCTTCGCATATAAATCTTTGCCGGCGGCAGGGCCTTTTTGCTGCGCCCACGCAACGGTGCAGACGCTCATCAACAACGCTAACAATATCGTCAGGAATTTCATCGCAACCTCCATCACCTTAATTCGTCAATAACGATCGATACTACTCCACTCTGCCTGATATCAATAAGCAATTGTTTTTATTGACGTTTCTAATGCTTGTGTTTCATACCGCATAACTTGCCTATGCCCAAGCCCTTGCAATCCTTAGTCAACTGCGCGTGGCATTCCTTCTCGCCTTTGCCGCCCTCAAGACACTTCGCGGCCGCGAGATGCGAATCCGCCATCGCGCGGTGATCAAGGATGTCTTTTTGCACTTCGACGGTGTTATGCGGTTTGTCGCCTTTTTTCGCCTTGTCCTGAGCCAAAACGGGCGTAGCCATCAGTAATGCCGCTACCAACATTGAAATCCAGCGTGTGTTCATTTTCTCTCCAGTGACTTTGCTAGACACTATCCGCGCGCCAAAGTGCCCGCGATGTCGGTGCGATATGCGCGCCATGCCGGGATCAGCGCGGCGACCACGCCTACGCCTGCCGCCAACGCCAGCACCCACCACTCGGTCGGAACCCACACCCAGCCCGTTACCGACACCTGCTGCGCGGCTTTCAGCGCATAGCCCAAAAACTCCGCCAGCACATGCCCCAGCGCAATACCCAGCACACCGCCGATTAATGCCAGCAGCAATCCTTCAAACAGCAGCAACAGCATTAACGTCAGCGGACTCGCGCCCAGCGTGCGCATGATCGCCAGATCATAGCGACGCTCGTTCAGCGCGTTGTAGAGCGCGATGAACACGGAGAGCCCGGCGCTAAACACCAACACCAGCGCAAAGCCGCGCAGCACATCCACACCCACGCCGATGATGCTGAACAAGCGCGCGGTTTCATAGGCCGGCGAAGCCGCCTGCATCGCGGAATTGTTATTCACATAACGCGGTAACATCGCGGCGGCGATGGGCGAGGCGTATTGGATCAGCAACGCGGTGTATTCTTTTTCTTCTTCCTTCATCTGATTGGCGATATCGTTGATGTCTTTAATGTCGTGATGATCGGCGTGCATCGCCCACACGCTTTCGACGCTGCACATCACCAGCCGGTCGAGCACGCTGCCGCTACGTTCAAGAATACCGACGACGACATACGGATGCGCTTCGTGCGCGTCACCCGCATCGCCCAGGCCGTGCGAGCCTTGAAATTTGTCGCCCAGTTTTAGCCCGGTGCGCGAGGCCACGTCCGCGCCGATCACCACCTCAAGCACCTTCTCCCAGCGCTTGCCGGCTGCGAATTTGGCATCGTAGTGCGCCAGATAATCGTGCGTGGTGCCGACAATGCGCGCGCCCTTGTAACTGTCGCCCAGCGCCAGCGGTATCGCTTTTTTCACCATCCGATGCTTCGACAGTTCAAGCGCCTGTTTATACGGAATATTTCCCGTCGGCACATCCAGATGATAAATGCTCGACAAAATCACCTGCATCGGGCTGCCCTTGGCGCCGATCACCAGATCGATGCCTTGCGCGTCACGCCGCATGCGCTGATCGAGTTGCGTCGTCGTCAGCAGCAGCAACACAATGGTCGCCACGCCCAAGGCCAGCAGCAGAATATTGAGCAGCGTGTTGAGGCTGCGCGCTTTCAGATACGCAAAGCTGATGGTGGCGAGGTTCATGCTACCGCCTGCGGTTCGTGTTGTGCCGTCGATTCGATGTGCGCCGTTAATTCGTAATGGTTCTGCACACGTGATTTGATGCGCTGATCGTGCGTGGCAATCACCAGCGTCGCCCC
>JAYVQD010000338.1:0-6104 GCA_043777275.1 Nitrosomonadales bacterium | reverse complement strand
ACGATGCGTCGATCGCGGCGGCACGCGCAGGCCGCCCTGCGCTTCGCAGATGGCCTGAAACTTGCGCCATGCCGAACCATCGGCGAGTGTGGCGAGCGCCATCGCTGCACCGGTTCCGGTGGCGGCCTTGCCCGCGCGTTCGAGAATGTGGCCTGCCAGCAGTACGCTGCGTTCGCGCAGATCGGCAGGCGCTGCCGCATCGCCTTGTAACACCGCCAGCGCGTCGCGCGCTTCGAGCGCCGGGCCGATGCCGCGTCCGACCGGTTGCGATCCGTCGGTAACCACCGGGTACACGTTCACGCCGATCGCGGCGCCGACCGCTCTCAGGCTTGCACCCAGCGCGCTCGCGGCATCGGCGGTGCGCACCTTGGCGGTGGCGCCGACGGGAATATCGATCACCACGTCGGTGGCGCCCGCCGCCGCTTTTTTTGACAGCACCGAGGCGACGACTTGCCCCACGCTGTCGAGATCGAGCGGGCGCGCCACGCGAATCAGAATGTCGTCCGCCGGACTGAGCCGCACGGCGCCGCCCCACACGATGCAACCGCCTTCGCGCTCCACCACGCGCCGCATCGCGGCGATGTCGAGCGTCACCGGCGCAAGCGTCTCCATCGTGTCCGCCGTGCCCGCCGGCGAGGTGATGGCGCGGGACGACGTTTTGGGAATGGTCAGTCCGCAGGCGGCGATAATCGGCACAATCAACAGTGTGGTGCGGTTGCCGGGCAGGCCGCCCACGCAGTGTTTGTCCATCACGCGCCCGCTGGGCCAGCGCACGCGCTCGCCCACGGCGATCATCGATTGTGTGAGCGCAATGGTCTCCGCGAGATCAAGGTGGTCGCCTGCGCAGGCAGTGACGAACGCCGACAGATAAAGGTCGGAGTAGCGGCCCGCCGCCACATCGCGAATGATCGACATCATCGCCGGCAGGTCGAGACGCTGGCCATACACCTTGGCGCGAACGTGGCTGAGTGAATCCAGAAACTCCGGCGGGGACACAGTGATTTCATCACCCTCACTCGGGTTCAGCAGACGCCACGCCGCCTCGGACAAACCTGCTTCATGCGTCGTGAGCAGATCGCCGGTCACCACGTTGAGTGTAGCGATGATGGCTTTGCCGTTGAGCGCGATTTGAATGCGCGACTGCGCTTCAAAACCTTCAGACTGGCACACCGGACAGTCGCGGTGCATGTAGATCACCGGCTCCTGATAGGTGTCGATGCCCATGCGGCGCAGTTTCATGCGATTCACGGCAGCGTCACCGTATCGAGATAATTCGGAATCTCGCACGGCCAGCCCAGCGTCTCCTGAATGCGGCGGCGCAACTCATCCGCCGCCGCGGGTTCACCGTGCGTGATGAAGGTTTTTTTCGGCGGCTGTGGAAACGTACGCAGCCAGGTGAGGATCTCGCTGTAGTCGGCATGCGCCGACAGACTATCCATGCCGACGACCTCGGCGCGCACCGGCACATAGTCCCCGTGTATCTTTACCGCTTGCGCGCCGCCGAGCATCGTCGCGCCGCGTGTGCCGGCGGCCTGAAAGCCGGGGAAGATCACCATATTGCGTGCGTCCGGCGCGAACGCTTTCAGATGGTGCAGCACGCGCCCGCCGGTGGCCATGCCGCTGGCGGAAACAATAATCATCGGGCCGCCGCGCAGGTTCAGCGCGCGTGATTCATCCGCGCTGTTGACCATGTGTGCTACCGTGCAGGCAGCCTTGCATTCATCGGGCGTTAGCCGGTGTTCGGCGCGGTGGTTGTGATAGATGCGCGTGGCGTCGATCGCCATCGGGCTGTTGAGGAATACCGGCACATCGGGTATCGCCTTTAAGCGTTTTAACTGCGCGAGATAGTGCAGCATCGTTTGTGCACGGCCTACCGCGAAGGCGGGGATTACCACCACGCCGCCACGACCGAGCGCGCGCTTTAAATGGCCCGCCAGTATTTTCTGTGCGTCGTCAGGCGCATGCAAGCGGTTGCCATAGGTGGATTCAACCACCAGATAATCCGCAGCACCCGGCGCGGCTGGCGCACGCATGATGGGATCGTGCAGCCGCCCCAGGTCTCCCGAAAACACCAGTCGTGTGCCATGTGCCTCGAACGCCACAATCGCCGCGCCAAGAATGTGGCCCGCCGGCAGCAACCGGAATGCGAGGTCGCTGCCGAGCGAGACAGGCGCATCGAACGCGACGGGCTCCAGATGCTTGAGCGCGCGCTGCGCATCCTTTTCGGTGAACAGCGGCAGCGCCTTGCGGTGCTTTGAAAAACCATGCTTGTTGGCGTAGCGCGCTTCTTCTTCCTGCAGATGGCCCGCGTCCGGCAAAAGAATGCGGCACAGATCGCGCGTGGCCGGCGTGCAGTAGACGCGGCCTGCATAACCATTTTTCACCAGCACGGGCAGATAGCCGCTGTGATCGATGTGCGCATGGGTGAGCACGACGGCATCAATGCGCTGGGGCGTGACCGGCGGTTTCTCCCAGTTTTTCAGCCGCAATTGTTTCAGGCCCTGGAACAGCCCGCAGTCAATCAGCACCTGTTTTGATCCAGCGGATAGCAGATACTTTGAGCCGGTTACCGTGCCGGTCGCGCCAAGGAAAGTCAGTTTCGGTGTCATAGACGTGACTCCAGAGAGGCGCGAGCGGTTGGTGTGGCGGGGTTCGTTGATTTTATCCTGAGGTTAAGCGTGGCGTGATACAAAAATCGAACGTTGATTTAGATCAATTAGTGGCGCAACGCGTGTTACTTGACGATTTCGATGCCGGTGACGGTATAGCTGCCGCCCAACTTTTCAGCGGAAAACTTCACTTTGTCGCCGGTGTTCACTTTATCCAGCATCGCCATGTCTTTGACCTGAAACACCATGGTCATTGCGGGCATGTCGAGGTTTTTGATCGGGCCGTGACGCAGGGTGATTTTTTTTGCGTCTTTGTCTACCTTGCGCACTTCGCCGTCAGTCAGCGCAGCAGCGGTTTTTGCGGTGGCAGGATGATGCGCGGCGTGATCCGCGGGTTGTGGTTGCGCGTGGGCGGGAACCGTAAATGCGGCGATGAGCAGGGCGGCTAGTGTCAGATGTTTCATGAGTGTGTCCTCGTAGATGTTGTGAGCGCCTTGCACGCAAGGGCGTGCATTGGCATTGGGTTAATAACGCTTTCCTGTGTGCAGGGATGACAGGGGTTTGTGAGTCAATGTTTATTTCACTTAACGATAATTTTTCCGACCATGCCGGCCTCAAAATGTCCCGGCATCAGGCAGCCGTAGTAAAACTCGCCGGCCTTGGTGAATTCCCACACCATCGGCGCGGTGCTGCCTGGTTTGACGTGGGCCATATGCGGCTCGTCGTGTTCCATGTTGGGGTGTTTACGCATGAGTTCTAGATGTTCCTTCAACTCCCTCATCGTGCCGAGTACCATTTCGTGCATTACCTTGCCGGAATTTTTTGCTACAAAGCGCACGGTCTCACCGCGCTTGATGGTGATTTCCATCGGCGCGTAGCGCATGGCATCCGACATGTCCACGGGGATGGTGCGGGTGACTTTTTTCGGGTCGCCTTCGCGCCCGAATACTTTTTCTTCTAGCGTGGTTTTTTTCGCGGCGGGTTTTTTCGGGTCGCCATGTGCCCAGGCGTTGCCTGACAGCAGGCTACCTAGGAGTATTGCTGTAAGTATTTGTTTCATAATGATTTTTCCTTTCGTTAGTATGGGTCAGTGTTTGTGTGAAACAGGTTTGCGTGCGCGCAGATCGCCCGCCGCAGGTGTGGCGGGTGCGGAGGGCGTGACAGGTGAGGCTGGGCGCTGCGCCACCGGTGTCGCGCCCGTCCATTCGTGCGCGACAGTGCCTTGCGGATGCTTGAACCAGCCGGGGTCTTTGTAGTCGTTCTTCGCCAGTCCCTCGCGCACCTTGACCACGGTGAACATGCCGCCCATTTCCAGCGGGCCGAACGGCCCGCTACCGGTCATCATCGGCAGCGTGTTGTCGGGAATCTGCATTTCCATCTCGCCCATGTCGGCCATGCCGCGCTCGCCCATGACCATGTAGTCGGGAATCAGCTTGATGATTTTTTCAGCGACGCCGCGATGATCTACGCCGATCATGGTGGGCACGTTGTGGCCCATCGGGTTCATGGTGTGGTGCGACTTGTGGCAATGGATCGCCCAGTCACCGGGTTCATCGGCGACGAATTCAAACGCGCGCATCTGGCCCACCGCGACATCCACCGACACTTCGGGCCACTGCGCGCTTTTCGGCACCCAGCCGCCGTCGGTGCAAGTGACGGCGAAATCGTAACCGTGCATGTGGATCGGATGATTGGTCATCGTGAGATTGCCAAAGCGGATACGCACTCGATCTCCGCGGCGCACTACAAACGGCGCGATACCGGGAAACGCACGTGAATTCCAGCACCACAAATTAAAATCCGTCATGGTGGTGACTTTGGGCACTGCGGCCCCCGGCTCGATATCGAATGAGTTGATGAGAAACACAAAGTCTCGATCAACCCGATGCAGTGCCGGGTTTTTGGGATGCACCACGAAAAACCCCATCATGCCCATCGCCATCTGCACCATTTCGTCAGCGTGCGGGTGATACATGAAGGTGCCGGATTTTTTCATCTCGAATTCGTAGACGAAGGTCTTGCCGACCGGGATCTGCGGCTGCGTGAGGCCGCCCACGCCATCCATGCCATTAGGCAGCAAAATGCCGTGCCAGTGGATGCTGGTGTGTTCCGGCAGTTTGTTGGTGACAAAGATGCGTACCTTGTCGCCTTCGACGCATTCAATCGTTGGCCCGGGCGACTGGCCGTTGTAGCCCCACAGTCGCGCGGTCATGCCGGGCGCGATCTGGCGGCGCACCGGCTCGGCGACGAGATGGAATTCTTTCCAGCCTTGGTTCATGCGCCACGGCAGCGTCCAGCCGTTTAACGTGACTACCGGGTTATAAGGGCGACCGTCGGGTGGTGTCAGCGGCGGCTGCGTGTCGGCGCTGTTCTGCGTGGGCGCTTCAGGCACCGCGCCTTGCGCGGCGCGGCTGACGGTGGCGGCGGTGAGCAGCGTACCGGCTGCACCAGCGGCACGGAGGAAATTGCGTCGTGAGTTCATGTTGGATTCCATTAGTGTTCAGCCGCGCCGCTAGACGGCGCGCCGCCTGCGGACAGGTTCATCGCCCCCGGCGATTTTCCGGTGAGCGCCAGATTCAACGCGGTTTCAGCGAGCCAGAAATCGCGCTGCGCGTCGATCGTGCTGGTGACGGCGGCGATTTGCTGGCGTGCGTCGGCCAGCAGCTCAAACACGCTCATCAGCATGCCGTTGTATCTGAACAAAACTTCTTCCGAGATGTGCTTGCGCAGCGGCACGATTTCGTCGCGGTAGTGTTTGGCGATATCGTACGCGGTACGATAGGCCGCATAAGCCTCGCGCACTTCGGAGCGAGCGCGTACGGCGGTGTCGGCGGCGCGATGCACCGCCTGCATATAGGTGTACTCGGCGCGCGCGACCTTGGCGCCGCCCCAGTCGAAGATCGGCAGCCGCAGTTCGATTGCGTAACCGCTCTGTCGCGGCAGGTTGCTGGCGCTGTTGCGTTTGTAGCCGACTTCGAACACGTTGATGAATCCGGTGGCGCGTGTGAGCCCCAATGTGGAAGCGAGGTTTTCCGCTTCCTGCATCGCGCCCTGCACATCGAGCCGGCTTTTGATCGCCTGTGTTTCCAGATCACGTATGTCACGTGCGGCTTTGGGTAACTCCGGCAGGCGCGCGGGGATCTGGAAGCGCGCATCATCGCCCCATAAACCCATGAGCCGCGTTAATCGCTCGCGTTCCGAAATTGCGTTTTGTCGCGCACGCGCGAGTTGCGCGGTGGCCTCGGCGTAAAACACCTGCTCACGCGCATGATCGAGCTTGCTGAAGTTGCCCGCCGCCGCCATGCGCCGCGCCAGTTCGGCGCTGGCTTCTGCAGCTTGTCTGACCTGCTCTGCGTAAGCCGCCGATTCATGGGCTGCCACCGTCGCATACCACGCGCGGCGCGTGTCGGCGGCGGTTTGCAGCACCTCGGCGGCGACGCGGCCTTGCGTCAATGCAAAGCGGCGTTGCTCAAGTTCGGTGCGCAGCGGCATGGT
>JAYVQD010000337.1:0-6104 GCA_043777275.1 Nitrosomonadales bacterium | reverse complement strand
GTGGCGGCGGTTGCGAGCTTCAAGATTGCGCATCCCGCAGCGGTCGATCGCAGCGGCAGCGGCAACGACGCGGCGTTGAAGGGTTGGAGCCGGGCGGTCGACGATCTGCGCGCGGTTGTAACACCGGATGCCGGCGGCGACGCCGGCGGGCCCAATTTCGGCGACTACTTTACTGCCGTCGATTACGCGCGGGTGCCGCGCTGGGACTTGCCGCCGATGGCGCCGGCCTACATAGGCGATGATTCCTGGGGACGCGCCGCTAACCCGCGTCATAACAACTGCTGCGAACGGCCCTCACCTGACGATCGAGTGACCCTGGAGTTGACGCCGCCCGAAGGACAGGGGCAGTTTCTGCGCTACCGCTATCAGAACGGGCAGTTGACCGGCGCGCGGAAATCGAATGGGCAAAACGTGGCGGTGGATGCGTTCGGGATTCCGCTGTAACGAGCGTGAGCGCGAACGAGAACGCGAACGCGAACGTTAGACGGCTCCAATAAATTCCACCATGCGCTTGCGCTGCGCGGCATTCGGCAGGCGCGTGCGTCCGGCGTCGAGGTTATCCCGCATGTGTTCCACGCGGTCGGTGCCGGGAATGACGAGATTAACTTCTTCGCGGGCGAGCAGGTACTTCAGAAAAAACTGGCCCCAGGTCGGCGCGTCGAATTCCTGCGCCCACTCCGGCACTTGCTTGCCTTTGACAGCGTTAAACAACGCGGCGCGGGCGAAGGGCAGATTGCACATCAGCGCTGTGCCGGTGTCGGCGGCGACCGCGAGAAGCTTGTCCTCGACGCTGCGCTCGGCCATTGAGTAACTGACCTGGATGAAGTCGAGTTTTTCTTTTTGCAGTATCTCGATCAGGCGCGGGTTGGCCCTGCCCTGATCCTGCGAGTGGGTTACGCCGATGTAGCGGCAGATGCCCTGCGCTTTCCACTCGCGCAGTACCGCGAGATGTTCGGCGGCCTCTTCTCGTGGTACGAAGCCGATGTTGTGCCTAAGCATCAGCTCGAACTTGTCGGTGCGCAGCCGGCGCAGCGATTCTTTCATTTCCGCAGTGGCACTTTCGCGTCCGGGCGCGCGGAACTTGGTCGAGATGAACGCCCGTTCGCGGGATTTCATCTCCGCGAGCAGATCGCCGAGGGTCGCTTCCGCAGGTCCGTAGGAGGGCGCGGTATCGATTGTGCGCCCGCCCGCATCCAGCAGCGTGCGGATGACGGCGATGCGGCTCGCGCGTTTCTCGGCGTCGTTGCCGATATCCAGCACGAACTGGGTGCCCAGGCCGATCACCGGCATGGCTTCGCCGGTACGCGGAATCTTGCGGGCGAGCAAGGGCGCTGCCGCAGATTGTGCATACAAAGACGGCATGGCCGTGGCGGCTGCGAGACCGGCACCCAGAGCCAGAATCTCGCGGCGGGTGTAAGTGAGGGTTTTTTGCATCATCAGAATATCTTAAAATAGTTAATAAAAACAAATACTTACGAATTTTTTCCGGCGTCGGTCGCGGCGCTTGTCGAGCGCTGCTCCTGCATGCGTCCCAGCGCCAGCGCCAGTGCCAGCCATGCGGCGGTGACGGGCACGGTCGCCAATGATATCGCGCCTAGTTCCATGCCGGCTGCGCGCAAGGCCGTGAACAGCCAGCCGAACAAGGCGTCACTACCGCGAAACACCACGTTGTCGATGACGTTCTTGGCTTTGTATTTTTCTTCGCGATCCACCACGGTGAACAGTACTTCGCGCGCCGGGTTGGAGATGGCGAAGTTGGCTGCGCGTTGCGTTGCTTGAAATGCGATGACGACCCACAGCATGGGTGTCGCCCACAACGCGATGAAACCGACGGCGAACACCAGAGGCAGAAAGGCGGTTGCCGGCCCGGCACCGAAGCGTTTAATGAGTTTGCCGGTAGCCAGGAATTGCACGACGATGGTGAGCAGGCTTACCGCGAGATCGATGCGGGCGAAGATGGCGGTGCGTTTGTTGGGGTCATCGGTCAGCGCAGAAACGATATTCGCTTGCTGGAAGTAAAGAAACGTTCCCGCCAGCGATAGCATGGCCACCCACAGCGCGATGCCTGCGAGATAGGGCGAGCGCGCAATCATGACGATGCCGGCGATCCAGCTTCCGCCGATGGCAGCGTCGGGTAGGGCAGTGGTGACAGCCGCGCGTTCGGCCTTGAATGCGGCAGCGGCGGATTCCAGCCGCATCGCGCAGAATACGGCGCATTCGAGCAACAGCGCAGCGATGATGAGCAGGTTGGCGCGGCCGATGGGCACGGCGCGCGTGGCGGCGATGATCGGCCCCAGCAACGCGCCCGCCGAACCGCCCGCAGCGATGAAACCGAAAAGCCGTTTGCCTTGCTCTGAACCATACAGATCGGCCATGAACGACCAGAACACCGACACCGCGAACAGGTTGAACACGCTGATCCACACGAAAAACACCGGCGCGGTGGTGGTCAGTGCAATGCCCTGCGTCAGCAACACCCAGAAGATGATGATGTTGGCGACAAAGAAATGGTACACCAGCGGAATGAAGCGTTGCCGCGGCAGGCGTGCCACCAGCGCGCCGTAGACCGGCACCACGGCGAGCATGACAAAAAAGGTTGCGGTAAATAGCCACGGCAGATTTTTGACGCCGCTGGCGAGCCCCATTTCGTCGCGCACGGGGCGCAGCACGTAGTAACCCGCCAGCAGGCAGAAAAAATACGCGAACGACCATAGCAGCGCGCGCGTCTCGCCGGGTTTCACGGCAACGACGCGCGCAAGGAACCGATCGAGTGTGGATTCGCTCATGGGTTGTTACTGCCCGCGTTTGTAGCCGAAGGATTCCAGATACTTTCTGAAATCATCGCCCACTTCCGGATGCGATTGCCCGATTTCGAGGGTCGCCTGAAGATAGCCCAACTTGGAGCCGCAATCGTAGCGCGTCCCCTCGAAGCGGTACGCCAGCACCTGCTGTTCGGCAAGCAGCGCAGCGATGGCATCCGTGAGCTGAATCTCGCCGCCGGCGCCGGGCCGCGCGTTTTCGAGGTGATGAAAAATGCGCGGCGTGAGTATGTAGCGTCCGACCACAGCCAGCGTTGAAGGTGCAACCTCGGGCTTGGGTTTTTCGACAATGGCGTCGATGGCTTCCAGACGCTCAGACAGCGACCGGGTGGCCACAATGCCGTAACTGCCGGTGTCGCTTCGGGGTACTTCCTGCACGCCCAGCACGGCGTTGTTGTAGCGCTTGTAGATATCAACCATCTGCAGCGTCACGGCGCGCTCAGCGACGATCAAGTCGTCCGCCAGCAACACCGCGAAAGCTTCATCGCCGATGGCGGGTTTGGCGCACAGCACGGCGTGACCGAGCCCGAGCGCTTCGGTCTGGCGAATGTAAATGCAGTTAACCCTTTTGGGCAGAATATTGCGCACGGTATCCAGCAACGCTTTTCTGCCGCGAAGTTCGAGCTCGGTTTCGAGTTCGTAGGCCTTGTCAAAGTGATCCTCGATAGCGCGCTTGCTGCGGCCGGTGACGAATATCAGATCGGTCATGCCGGCGGCCACGGCTTCTTCGACGGCAAACTGGATCAGCGGTTTGTCGACGATGGGCATCATCTCCTTCGGGCTGGCTTTGGTGGCCGGGAGAAAACGCGTGCCGAGGCCGGCTACGGGGAAGACTGCTTTGGTGATGGGTTTCATATTTGTTCCGGCTGGTTGTTCGCGTGCGGTTGTAGGTTGTATCGTTGCTGGCAGGCGAAATTGTAGTCCGGGTGCGTGCGCTGCCGCTAACTAAAACATAAAGCGCCTAACGTGTAGAATCCCGACAATCCCAATCTGCCCCAATTTTTCGCTGCCATGCCCAGAAAATCCCTGTTACTCGCCATCGCATTGCTGTTGCTGGTCAGTGGCTGCGCCAGGTTGCCGCGTACCGGCATAACGTCGTTAAAGCCGGCGACATCGGGTGATCTTCGGGGATATTTGCTCAGTAACAAAGCCGATCTCGAAGAATTCAGATTGCGCGGGCCGTTTGCGGTGGTTACCAAAAAAGACTTTGGCGTGACCCTGCCTACTGCCGAGCGGATTGATGCGGATTTGTATTTAGCCTCGCCCGCTGAAAAAGCGCCGTTGGTTATTATTCTGCATGGCCTTGATAACTCGAAGGCTGACCATGCCTATCAGGCGCTGCATATGGCTTCGTGGGGCATGCACAGTTTGACTTTGCAGCTACCCAACAATGGTCAATGGGTAGCCAACGGCAGTACCGTAACAAGAGTGGTCAATGCCATTTACCGTCAGCCAGAGCTGATCGACACGCGTGTCGATGCGAGCAGGATTATTCTCGTCGGCCATTCGTTTGGCGCTTCTTCGGTGGCTATCTCACTGGCTGAAGGCGCGCCCGCCGCCGGTGGCATTTTGCTCGATCCTGCGGGCATTGGTGAGGAGATGCCTAAATACCTGAGCCGGGTCGCTAAACCCGTGATGCTGCTGGGCGCTGATGAAAAGGTCTCCGCGACAAACGACCGCAGCTATTTTTATCGCTTCATACGCAGCGGTGTTGGCGAAGTCTCGATCCGCGACGCCGGGCACAGCGATGCGCAGTATCCGGCGGAGATCCCGGTGAAGTTTTTTTCAAGCGAGCCGGACACTGAGGAACTGCAAATCACCTTTGTCAGCGCATTGACGGCAGCGGCGTTTAGCTTGGGGGCCACCGGCAAATTCGACTATGCCTGGGCTAGTTTTAGCGATGCGATTCAGAATGGTAGGATATTTAACGCCAAGAAGAAGTGAGCAGTAAGACAGGGGAGATACACCCTGAATACGGTCAAACGGCGCCCTGAAACGCGCCGTCCATTTCAACTCAGTGCGCGACATGTGAATCGATGATTACTTTAAATAAATACGGCACACGCTTCGTTACGCTCCTTGTGTTTTTCGCGCCATGGTTAGGTGCAGCCCACGCGCAAAAGCCAGGCGCCGCCGCGTTCAGCCATGAAATTTCCCAGCAGGAAAGTATTTATCTGAGCAAGGGCGAACTAAGGCCCAAGGGCTACACCATCGAGCGATCGCTGGAGGACTACACCCGCGGCCTGACCTCCGCGTTCGATCAAGCATTGGCCAATTTAGGCCCTAAGGATCGCTGGCTGGATATCGGCGCAGGCAGGGGGTACGCCATACTGGATTACTACACGCTGGACTACGACCTGACGCACCCCTTGGGATTTGAGCGACGCGGCAGCAAGGCACAGGCGGTCGCGGTATCGATAGAAGACCGCCGCACCCTCCGCTGGCAACAAGACGCTGCAAGGCTGGGCGCAGGCAAGATACAGTATTTTTTCAGCAAACGGCTGGAAGAGTATTCCTTGAGTGACCTGGGAAAATTTCAGATCGTTACCGATGTCATCGGCGGTTTCTCCTACGCAAACAATCTATCTTTATTTGTAGAAAAAGCACTTGGTTTTCTGGAGTTGAATGGCAGCTTTTTTACGCTGCTGCAGGATGTGCGTTCGGAACACGGGGAAAATCTTCCTCATTACAAGGGCGCGCCCTTCCTGACGGAAGTAGCCAAGGCTGACGGCTCCGAAATGAAAGTGTGCGCATGGCTTAAAAGCATTACCTGCGTGGAAGTGACTTGCGAATTTACAACGAGCTGGACACCGCCCATTGAATCCTATCGGGTTCGTAAGGTTTGCGATAACGTTACGGTTCCCACGCTAATCCCGATGCATTATCAGGCGGGAACGCCCCCTGAACGGCGATTTCAATTTCGGCATACGCCGCCAGCGGCTCCGGCACCGACCAACGCGCCCCGTTGATTCGCGCAAGCACGAACGCGGGTTCGATTCCCGCCGCCCCACCCAACAAAAACGCCACCGCGAGGGTGGCTTTTTTGTTTGCTGAAATGGTGGTGCTGAGGCGACCCCACACGGCCATGCACTGCGGTAGTCGGATGCAATCAGTTGCAATGAGCGTAAGTTAGCGCCGCTAAACGATTATTTCACGGCTGGTTGCAAAAGCTGCAAAGGGGGCGCGCGCTGTCCACCGTCACCGACGGTGCCTGACGTGGCAAGGGCCACCGAATCCGATTTCTGCCGAACAGCCCGGGCACTTTTCCAGAGTCCGGGCATTTCA
>JAYVQD010000336.1:0-6107 GCA_043777275.1 Nitrosomonadales bacterium | reverse complement strand
ATTCGGTGCTGATCGTGGCTGCCGTGCTGGCCTTACTCAGTCTCGCCCTCGCGGCATTTCCGCCGCCCGCACTCAAACGCCGTGGCGGCATTGTTACCATTGGAACCACCGCCCTGATCGCACTGGCAGCGTCATTGCTGCTGCTGTGGCAGGCCGACACCTACACCGGCCGCCGCGGCCCGATCAGTTACCTCGGCAAGCAATGGCATGTAGAGGCGACGTTCCGCTCGCTGTTCGGCACGGTGAAAATTCTCAAGCATGAACCCGATCCCGACGGCAGCTACTGGCGCATTTATTTTCAGGATGGGCTGACGCAAAACGCGGTGGAGTCCAGCGGCCGTTCGCGCTCGTTTTACAACTACGCGCTGGACGCGCTGGCCGCGGCCTACACCCCCAACGCGCGCAGCGCGCTGGTGTTGGGGCTCGGCGCGGGCATGACGCCCGCTCGGCTCGCGGCGCGCGGCGTGCGTACCGAAATCGTCGAAATCGATCCGGCCTCGTTGCAGGCGGCGCGCCGATTTTTTGGCCTTGATGAAAAGAAAACACCTGTCCACCACGCCGACGCGCGCACCTTTGTCCACGCCTGCCCGCACCCCTACGACGTGGCGGTGGTCGATCTGTTTCACGGCGACGGCACGCCCGATTATTTGATTACCCGCGATTTTTTTCGCGATCTCCAGCGCTGCATCGGTGACCAGGGCATCGCGGTCTTCAATACCTTTGCCGATCTCGACAACCCGCTGAGCTACGCGCATTTGCTCACCACGCTGCGCTCGGCGTTGCCGCACCTGGCCATTTACCGTCCCGCTTCCATCGGCGCGTCGCACACCAACAGCTTCATCGTCGCCAGCGCCACGCCGCTGCCGGCCATGACGAAAGTCACCATGGACAACATGCCCAGCCGTCACGAAAGCACGTTGTGGGACATGCTGGCCGCACCGATGGCGCTGACACCGGCGTTATTCGCGGGCGGAAAAGTGATCACCGATGCGCACAATCGCGCGGCGCTCGATCTGGCCTATGCGCAGCAAGTCTACCGGCAGGCCGTCGTCGGCAATACCCCGCCGGCGTTCCTGCTCAACTGATTGTCACACGGCTGATTTTCACACCGACGCGGGAGCATCCCGCCGCGCACTGCCGTTCAGCCATCATACTTTTTGCGCCACGCCACGACCTCCGCCGCAGGCAACGGCGGCGCAAACAGGTGGCCTTGCGCGCGATCACACCGCAACTCACCCAGCACACGCAGGTGCGCCTGCGTCTCAACGCCTTTGGCCACCACGGCCAACCCCATCTCATGGCCGATTTCTATGGTCTTGCGCACGATCACCAGGGTATCACGATCACGATCCATGGCGCGCACAAATGCCTTGTCGAGCCTGACCTCGGTGGCGGGAATCCGCTTGAGTTGCTGCACCATCGAAAAACCCGTGCCGAAATCATCGATCGACAGATTGAATCCGAAAATCCTAAGCCGCACCAGAATATCGAGCACCTCCGCTATTTGGGTGACCAGCCCCGACTCGGTGATTTCAACCGTGATGCGCGACGGCAGCAGACCCTCGCCTTCCGCGTGCGCCAGCAGCGTGTCAGGCAACGTCAGATCGCTCAGGGCAAACGCCGACAGGTTGATTGACAGAGCGGGCGCCCATCCGTGCGCGGCGAGCATCCGCGCATCAGCGAACACCTTGTCCACCACGCGCCACGTCACCTCGTTGACCAGATTCCACGACTCGCTCGGACCGATGAAGTTATCGGGATACAACAGTCCGTGAACCGGATGCTGCCAGCGCGCCAGCGCTTCCACGCCGACGGCAGCACCCGTCTTGATATCGACCTGCGGCTGATAATGGGCAATGAACTGATCCTCGGCGACTGCGCGCCGCAGCGCGTCCTCGGTTATCGACGGCGCGTCAGGCTTGCGCAGAAAATCCGGCACGTCCGCGCTGACCTCACGCTTGAGCAGCGCCTCCAGATCATTGCGCGCAAACGGTTTACGCAAATGCCCGATCAGGCGCAATTGCGATGCGCGCGCCATGTCCGCGGCCACGCTCAACACACGCTGATCGACGTGACTGAGCAGCACGATGCCGGCACGGCATTGCTGTTCTGCGAGATAACGCAATACTTCAATACCATCCGTATCCGGCATCATCATGTCAACCACGATCACGGCGGGGTCATCGGCCAGCATCGACTTGAATTTGGTGAACGTAGGCGCATGCCTGCCGGCATAGCCCAGAGGCTTCGCGATAGCCAGGATCAATGCACCGATCTCCAGGCTATCGTCAATCGCCAGCAGGCGCTTCATGTCCGGGTTCCGCTGTTAGTCGCAGGGTCGCGCACGGGCCGCGTCACTGCCAGATCACTCAAGCAGCCACTTTGTCGATCAACTGCAGCTCCTGACTGCTCATCAGCTTATCGATGTCCACCACGATCGCCATGCGATTGTCCGTGGTGACCATGCCGGAAATGAATTCCGTATCGATGGTGGCGCCAAAGCGCGGCGCGTCCTTGATATCCCCGTGCGCCACCGCAATCACATCCGATACGCTGTCCACCACCACGCCGATCATTGTGTTGCCCAGATTCAAAATAATCACGATGGTCAGCGCGTCATACTTCACTTCCGGCAAATTGAATTTGATGCGCAGATCGATGATCGGCACGATGGTGCCGCGCAGGTTGATCACGCCTTTGATGAAGGGCGGCGTGTTGGCGATCGCGGTCACGGTGTCGTAGCCGCGTATCTCCTGCACCTTGAGGATATCGATGCAGTAGTCTTCAGCGCCCAGACGGAAGGTGAGGAACTCCTGCTTCGCCGCGATTGTGCCGCCTTCAGTGTTTGCGTTGCTCATAGTGCGCTCCTGTCCAGGGCCAGAGGGCTGCATCCGTAGCCGTACATAACTATTTGTTTTTATTGACTATTTTTTATCAGCCACACGCACGGCCTGCCACTGCGCATCGCGGCCATCCTGATTGACCACGCCGCTCATCGCGTTGCCTTTCACCTTACCCCGATAGTGATGGCGCGCCGGACCGTTCCAGATGGAGAAGCTGATGTCCTCGCCTTTGACGCTGACATCCGACAAGCCCATGCCGCGCGCGTTGAGCAGTGTGCCATTCACCGTGTGAAAAATTTGCGTGAGTTCGATGTCGCGCAGCGCCTCACTTGTCCCCGCTTTGCCGTCAGCTTTAACCTGCCACCGCCCCGACACCTTCGCCGGTATCGTCCACAAGTACAGTGTCGCGCTGGGCGTGCCGTTGATGAGCTCTTTTTCCGGCACGTCGAAGGTGATGCGATCATCAGACTGCCAGTCGCCAAAGTGATAATCGTGCGATACCACACGCGTGCCGGGCCGCAGCTCGTTGTAAATCTTGTTGCGCAGATTCATCATCATGGCCGGCAGCAGGTAGAGCGTCACCACCGTGGCGCGCGACAAATCGGCCTTGAACACATCCTGCGCCTGGAACGCCGCGCGATCTTCGACGCCGAATTTTTTGGCGGTGGCGTTGGACAGATTCACCAGTTCGGGATCGATTTCGATGCCCATGCCGCTGGCTTTCAATTGGCGCGCCGCCGTCAGCACGATCACCCCGTCACCGGAACCGAGATCCATCACGTAATCGTTCGCGGCCACACGGCCAAAGCGCAGCATCTGATCCACCACCACTTGCGGCGTGGGCACATAAGGGCCGCCGGTGCGATCGGCGTCTTTGATTTGCGCCTGCGCGGTGGCGGCACACAACACAGCCGCCAGCGCTGCTGAGAAAAATCGGAGCATGAATGAATTGACCTGCATGGCAGAACTCCTGATGACGGTTGGGACTGATGTTGAATGGATTGGGATTATGGGATTAGGGTTTGGGCTTCGGCAAACCGAGCTCACCCGATTTGCAGCTCGCGGCGATTTCGTGAACCGATGCTTCGCTGGTAAAACTCAGGCGCACGATTTGGCGCAACAAATTGACTTCGCGCGCATCGAGTTTTTGCCGCACGTCGCCGCTTTCAATCTCGCGCATCACGTTGTTAAGCGATGCACCTTCATCGCGCAGCTTGACCGTGGTGTGCGCCACTGCCACCACCTGATCGCATTCGAGCGCCGCATGCGCAACTGTGCAACCAAATACGGCGGCAAAAGTGCCAATTGCACCAATTAACCGGAGAATTTTATTTAGCATGGCCGGTAATTTTACCTCACTCCCCTTTCAGGTCATTGCGATAAAATGGCGGGAATGCCTCTGCTACTGGATCGGTAATGGCCCGTACTCTCCGCACCACGCGTATCAAGCGTACTATGGCGCAACGTTGCATGCCGCCGTTGATTGTCACGGCACTCGGCGTGCTCGGCGTCATCAGCGGCCCGTGCGCGGCGGACATCTGGGGCTACGTCGACGATAACGGCGTATCTCACCTAAGCGATCACCAGGTCAACGAGCGCTACTTTCTGTTCAAGAAAGAAGCGCCGCGACCCAAGGTTGAGGCATTCGATTACTCGCCACCGGCGATTTCGGCGGCGACCGGAGCCGCGATCTCTGTTAATCCGGCATTGCGCGCGCAGTTCGCGCCGCTGATTGCGCGAGTGGCCCAGGAATTCAGTCTCGATCCTTCGCTGTTGCACGCGATTATCACGGTAGAGTCCGGCTACAACGCGCAAGCCAGATCACACGCCGGCGCCATGGGCCTGATGCAGTTGATGCCCGGCACCGCCGCACGCTACGGCGTACGCAACGCGTGGGATCCGCTGGAAAATCTGCAAGGCGGCGCGCGCTACCTGCGTTTTCTGCTGGCGATGTTTCCCAACAAACTCGATCTGGTACTCGCGGCATATAACGCCGGCGAAGGCGCGGTGCAGCAGGCAGGCATGAAGATTCCGCCCTACGCGGAAACCAAAGCCTATGTGCCCAATGTGATTTTCCAGTACGAACGTTACCGTTCGAGCGCTATCCCCGCCGGCACGGTGCCCGCACCGACCGCGCGCGATCAGCCGCAACTGATCCGCTGACCGCCGGCGCGGCTGCGCTCAGTTACCCTCGCTTACCCATTATTGATCTTTCCGTATTTCATTACACCGTTCGGGCTGAGCTTGTCGAAGCCCTGCTGCCCTTCGACAAGCTCAGTGCGAACGGATTGGGTTTATCACGAACTATGGAAAGATCATTAGTTGCCTGAGGTCAATCAAGAGACGTCATCCAACCCCACGGTTGCACGCCAGTCTTTCTTTTTGGATTTGAACAGCAGCGGCTTGAGGCTGACCAGCAACATCACCACCGCGATCACCAGCATGGTGACGGATATCGGACGCTCCACAAAGATGGCATAACTGCCCGCGCTCATCGCCAGCGATTGCCGCAGCGACAACTCGAGCATGGGCGCCAGCACCAGCCCCAACGCCACCGGCGCGAGATCAAATTCAAATTTACGCAGCACGTAGCCGATGCCGCCCATCACCAGCATGATCCACACGTCCACCACCGAGTTGCTCACCGAGTAGCAACCGAGTATGCAGAACGCGAGGATGCACGGATACAGATACGCATACGGAATCCGCAGCAGGCTCACAAACAAGCCCACCAGCGGCAGATTCAGAATCAGCAGCACCACGTTGCCGACATACATGCTCGCGACAAATCCCCAAAACAGTTCGGGCTGCTGCGCGATCAGCATCGGCCCCGGCGCAATGCCATGCACCATGATGGCGGCGATCATCACTGCGGTCACCGGGCTGGTGGGAATGCCCAGCGCCATCATCGGAATAAACGCGCCGGTCGCGGCGGCATTGTTCGCCGACTCCGGCCCCGCCACGCCTTCGATCGCGCCGTGACCGAAACGCTCCGGCGTTTTGGAAAGACGGCGCTCGATGCCGTAAGCGATGAACGACGAAATAATATGCGCCGAGCCGGGAATGATGCCGATCAAAAACCCGACCGCGCTGCCGCGCGCGATGGGGCCTATTGATTGTTTGAGTTCGGCGCTCGACGGCATCAGCTCGCGCAGCGACGGATTTTTAGGCAGCTTCAGTGCTTGCTGCGAAGCGGTCATCAGAATTTCAGAGATGCCGAACAAGCCCACTGCCACCGGCACGATGCCGATGCCGTCGGCTAAT
>JAYVQD010000335.1:0-6112 GCA_043777275.1 Nitrosomonadales bacterium | reverse complement strand
ACGCGATTCGGCCCGAATTTATAACGGCCCCTGTGCCCCTGATCTTTGTCGCTGTAAGCGAGCATATCCTTGTGCAGTTGCAGGATATGGTTCTCGGTGATGGGCATATCGCGGTGGTTTTCAAAGATGCGTTCCAGCATCTCGATATAGCCCGCAACTTCCTGTTCATCCCGAGTCTTGAACGATTTGATTCGCAGTTTGCGGTAAAGCGCTTCAACCGCTTCATCGCTCAGACGGTTGCCCTCGATACGGTTTGATGCGCCGGTAGACGTCACGATGACCGATTGCGTCAGGCGCTCAATGGTTTGAGGCAACAGGCGGTTGGTGAGGGTGTAGGTGTTCCTGACCGTATCGATCTCGGCAATCGTCGCGTAGATCGTCTCCGCCATTGCCGGGGACAATTGCAGTCGCCTGCTTAATCCGAATTCACGCCAATCCATGCGTGACATTATGTGATATTACGTGATTAAATTCAATTCAATGATTCATTATGTGACATTATGGGATTAAGTATAAATTCATTAATAAACAATTAGTTACAATTAATTGCCTATGAGCGTTGGCGGCTAACCCATTGAATATTCGATTGAAACCTAAAACCCGCCGGGAAGCGTTCGGGATTGCACTCCACCGCCTGCAACAACACCTTGGTGGACATCTCGTAGAGAGCGGCCAGATCACAATACTGTTCACTTAGCCGTTCGTGGTGAGCTTGTCGAACCACAAATGCCCTTCGACAGGCTCAGGGCGAACGGGCAAAGGGCTTAAGTGAACAGCATTGAATCAGGTGCTGCCTAAATCATCGACGGAGGTTTCCACCGCGAACGTGCCGATCGTTGAAGTCGATCCCGGCGGCGAAGTCATTACCGGATACATCGTGGCGGACAACTATTTCGAGCTGTACGTCAACGGCAAGCTGGTGGCGGTGGACAACACACCATTCACACCGTTTAACTCGGTGATCGTCAAGTTCAGGGCAAAGCGGCCCATCACCTACGTCATCAAGGGCGTGGACTGGGATGAAAACATGGGCGTCGGCACCGAGCTGAATGGGAAAGACCCGTGGCATCCCGGCGACGGCGGCGTGATCGCGAAATTCAGCGACGGCACCGTCACCGACAGTTCGTGGAAGGCGCAGTCGTTTTATATCGCCCCACTCAACAGCCCCGACGAAGTGGTCGAGCGCGGCCATTTGCATGACACCACCCGGCTCGACCGCGTCCACCCCGTCGCCAAAAAGCCGGCCTGTCAGGACAAATGCTACACGGTGCATTATCCCGTTCCTGCCAACTTCCAGTCGCCACCCTTTAACGACAAGCACTGGCCGCGTGCGTATGAATACACCGACACTGATATCGGCGTGACTAATCTGCCCGCCTACACGCGCTTTCCCGAGTTGTTCGAGGGCGCGCGCTGGATCTGGACGGTGAATCTGGTGTTCGACAATCACGTCATTCTGCGCAAAATAGTGCCTTGATGCAGAACGCTAACTCATTGTAAGTATCTGTTTTTATTGATATTTTAAAATATCTTGTAACGGCGTTCCACACTGTCGGCAGCACATTTGCGCTAACAATCCTGCGTTGCGATACTCGCGCCTGCTTTATGCAAACCCGTTCGCTCGGACACGACAGGAACCCGCATGAAACTCTGGTATCAATCGCTCGCGCGCCAAACCGAATCCACGCCCTACGGCGACATTCTGCGCGCCACCATCGCCGCTGCGGTTGACCCCGGCACCACCGTCGACATGCGCGGCGTGTCGCAATCAGCGGGCATCGGTGTTCACTATCGCTTTCTTGAACACCATGACATGCGCGAAGTGATGTTCAACGCCATGCAGGCCGAGCGCGAAGGCTACGATGCTTTTTTGATCGGCAACATCAGCGATGCGGGCATCCGCGAGGCGCGCGAGTGCGTGAACATTCCGGTGCTGGGGCTGTGCGAAACCAGTCTGCACCTGGCGAGCATCATGGGCGCGAGCTTCGGCCTGGTGACGATCAGCCCGAAGTGGAATCTGCGCATTTTGGAGAACGTGCAGCGCTACGGCCTTGAAAAACGCTTTGCCGGTATGGAGCCGATAGAAACCACGCCGATAGAATTAAAGCGCGCGATGGTTGATCTGCCGTTTCGCAAAACCATCATTGACCAGTTCAATGCCGCCGCGAAAAAGCTGCTCGGCAAAGGCGCGGAAATCATCATCCCCGCCGGCGGCGACATTATTGTGTTTCTCGCTGAATCGCACACGTATGAATTCGAGCGCGCGCCCATCGTCAACGGCATCGTTGAGCTGGTGAAAATGGGCGAGATGGCGGTGAAGCTGCGGCGCATCACCGGACGTTTTACCAGCAAGCGGCTTTCCTATGCGCCGCCCACCGGCGATTATCTGGAACGCACGCGGGCATTTTATGGCGCAGAGGTTTACCCTGATCCGAAACAGGATCGCTGAACCATGAAATTTATCCTCGCCCTACTTCCGATGCTGTGGGTGGCTGACGTTGCCGCGCAAATCGCTCCGGCCTACCCCAACCGCCCTATCCGCATGGTCGCGGGCATGCCGGCCGGTGGCGGCGCTGATCTGAATGCGCGCCGCCTTGCTGCGCAGTTAAACCGCATCCTCAAGCAAAACATCGTGGTGGAAAACATCGCCGGTGCTGCGGGTAACGCGGCAGCGGTTACGGTGTCGGGCGGCAATCCGGACGGGCACACCATATTTTTTTCCTCGCATCCGGTGTTCGCGGTGAATCCGGTGTTGTATGAAAAGCTGCCGTTCAACCCGGCGGATTTTCAGCCGGTGGCGCTGGTGAGTCAGGCGTCGCATGTGTTGCTGGCCAATCCGTCGCTCGCCGCCGCCAAAGTATCGGATCTGATTGCACTCGCCAAAACCAAACCGCGCGCGATCAACTTCGGTTCCGGCGGGCCGGGCACGTCGCTGCATCTGGCTGGCGAGTTGCTCAATTTCAATGCAAAAATCGAGTTAACGCATATTCCTTATCGCGGCGCTGCCCCGGCGGTGGTGGCGCTGATCGGCAATGAAATTCAGTTGCTGTTCGACAACTCAATGACAGCCATCGGCCATGTGCGCGGCGGACGTGTGAAGGCGCTGGGCATCGCGGCCAAATCGCGGCTGGCCGCCCTACCCGATGTGCCAACGCTGGATGAATCCGGCGCGCCGGGTTTTGAAGCGGGCATTTCACATGGCGTGCTGGTGCTCACCGCCGTGCCCAAACCCACCGTGGCAGCGTTAAACCGCGCGATCAACAACGCCGTTAGCGACAGCGAATACAAATCCGCGATGGCGGAGTTCGGCGTCACCTTAGTGGGCGGCACAGCGGAACACTTTGCCAGTTTCATCGCGACGGAACGCAAAAAATATTCCGAGTTAATCAAGAAGCAGGGCATCAAGGCAAACTAATTTCCGCTAAGGATGAACACTTTCTCCGCCAGCGACGGCCTCCGCCTCGCCTACGTCATCGACGACCATACTGATCCGTGGCGACCGAAACAAACATTGATCCTGCTGCATGCGGTGCTCGGCAGTTCACGGCGCTTTTACCAGTGGATACCCTTGCTGTCGCGGCACTTTCGCGTGGTGCGCCTCGACATGCGCGGCCATGGCGAAAGTGCAGTGCCGGATGAGACTCACTTTTCGTTTACGCGGCTGGTGCAGGACGTGCTCGATCTGGCGGATCATTTGCAGTGCGGCACATTTCATCTGGCTGGTTCGTCGGCGGGCGCGATCATCGCCATGCAGCTTGCGCTGGATCACCCGCAACGCGTGAAAACACTCGCCAACTTTGCGGCGGCGCCGGGCTTGAAACACACCAACATCGATCACCATCAATGGATCGCCAGCATCAAGGCCAAGGGGCTGCGCGGCTTTTTTGAATCCACCATCGCAGAGCGATTCCCGCCGGGCGCTGATGCAGAATTTGTGAAATGGTTTGTCGATGAAGCCTGCCGCACCGACGAAGATTTTTTCTGCCGCTTTGTGCCGGTGATGCGCGCGGTCGATCAATCCGCGCGCCTGCACGAGATCAAACAACCGATGCTGGTGGTGGTGCCGGATGCCGATCCGCACATCACACTCGCACAATATGAAGCGGTGAAAACACATGCGCCCGGTTGCGAGTTCGTGGTGTACCGTGGCTATCAGCACAACATCACCGACGCCGTGCCACAACGCTGCGCGGAAGAGCTGCACCGATTTCTGCGTCAGCATGGGGCGATCCCGAAACAAATAGATTAATCATAAGTATTTGTTTTAATTGAATAATTTAATTAATCATGAATGCAGACACAAGCTACGAAACCCTCATTATCGGCGGCGGCATCGCCGGCCTGAGCTGCGGCCTGCGTCTCGCCGAGCAAGGCGTGCGAGTCGCCATCCTTGAAAAAGGCGAGACCGACAAATATCTGTGCAACTCTCGCATCTGCGGTGGCGCGTTTCATGTGTCGTATCGCGATGTGATGGAGCCGCCCGATGTGCTGATGAACGCGATGAAGGGCAAGACGCAGGGCTTTTCGCGCCAGAGCTTTCTGGATGTGATGGCGAATCAGGCGGGCAACACGGTACAGTGGCTGCGCTCGAAAGGTCTGCGCTTTATCAAAGTAGGCGATGCGCCGCACCGCCGTACCACACTCGCGCCGCCCATCGCCACCAAGGGCCGCGACTACTGGCACGGGCGTGGCGGCGACGTGATGCTGCGTACGCTGCATGCAGAACTGAAAAAAGCGGGCGCCACGCTGCTGCTCGGCACGCGCGCATTGCGTCTGCGCATGGCAGGCGGTCAATGCGTGGGCGTTGAAGCCGAGCAAAATGGCGCACGGGTGAATCTCGATGCACGCAATGTCGTCATCAGCGACGGCGGCTTTCAGGCCAATCTTGAATTGGTCAAAGAATACATCTCTCCCGCGCCTGAAAAAATCCGCCAGCGCAACGCGCAAACGGCCAAGGGCGATGGCCTGAAAATGGCGCGCGAAGTGGGTGCGGCGCTGGTGGGCATGAACCGCTTTTACGGCCACGTGCTGATCCAGGACGCAATGACCAACGACGACCTGTGGCCGTTTCCGCTGATGGACGATTTATGCTGCGGCGGCGTGATGGTGGACACCAGCGGCAAACGTTTTGTCGATGAAGGATTGGGCGGCGTCTACCTCGCCAATCACATTGCCGGCATGCAGGATCCGCTCTCCACTATGGTGATTTACGATCAGCCCATCTGGGAAGGGCCGGGCAAGGAGTTCATCACGCCGGCTAACCCGTTGATCGTGACCAACGGCGGCACAGTACACAAGGCGAACACCCTCACCGAACTGGCGCAAACGCTGGGCCTGCCCACCGGTGCGCTCGAAGCCACGGTCGCACAATACAATGCTGCGGTTGACGCGGGCGCCACCGCGCAGCTCACGCCCACGCGCAGCACCAGCGCGCATAAGGCGTGGCCCATCCGCACCGCACCGTTCTACGCCGTGCGCCTTGCGGCGGGTATCACTTACACCATGGGCGGCATCGCCATCGACGGCGACAGCCGCGTGCTCGATACCAACGACAACCCCATCACCGGCCTGTATGCGGCGGGGTGCGCCACCGGAGGGCTGGAAGGCGGCGAACACGTCGGTTACGTGGGCGGTCTCTCCAAATCATCGACCACGGGTTTTCGCGCGGCGGAGCATATTGCGGCCAATCGGGCGCGCTAGTTATCACGACGTTTCTGGAGTAGACAATGGATTTCGGTATTTTCAACATCATGCAGCAGCGCGATCCGTCAAAAAGCGCAAAGCAAATCTTCGATGAAGGCGTTGAGCAAACGCTGGTGGCGGAGCAACTCGGTTTTTCGCGCGCCTGGTACGCAGAGCATCATTTTTCCAACTACAGTCTGTGCCCGTCGCCGCTGATGATGTGCGCGCACATGGCCGGGCGCACCACGCGCATACGGCTCGGCAGCGCGGTGGTCGTGGCGCCGCTGTACACGCCCGCGCGGCTGCTGGCGGAAATCGGCATGGTGGATAATCTTTCCAATGGCCGCCTGGATGTCGGTGTCGGCATGGGTTATCAGCGCTACGAATTCGAGCGTTTCGGCGTTGAACTCGATCACGCGCGCGAGACCAC
>JAYVQD010000334.1:0-6125 GCA_043777275.1 Nitrosomonadales bacterium | reverse complement strand
CCACTGGCGCACCGGCACGTGCGGCAGGATGTGGTCTACCAGATACGCCGCCGTCTCGGCCATTCTGCGGGTGCCGCACGAGGGGCAGATGCCTCTGCTTGCTGGTAAATTTTTTTGACACCGCTGCACTCGCAAAATCAGTGGTTGATGTGCTGGCGCAACCGGCGGCTTATCAGCACCTGCGTGCCGCGGCGCGCGCGACGGCGGTAGCGCGTTACGACCTCGCAACCGTGTGCCTGCCGCAGCAGTTGCAGTTGATCGATTCACTGGCTGCGGGCACCTTGTAAGGTTGTAGCATCAGTTGCCGTGCAGGGGGCGACGCAGTTCTTGACCCGTCGTTGATGTCGCTCTACAGTCGGCTGTATCCCATTGCCCATGAAGAAAACTTCCCTTTGAAATCAAACAAATCACACGCGAGTGGTTACATCGGCGCGTCGCTGCCGCGCGCCAACGCCAAACGCCTGGTGGCAGGGCGCGGGCAGTATGTTGACGATGTGCGTTTGCCGCGCATGTTACATGCGGCGGTGTTGCGCAGCCCGCATGCGCATGCGCGCATTCTGCGGCTGGATGTCATTGCCGCTGCGCGGGCGCCGGGCGTGGTGCGCGTGATTACCGGCGCTGACGTGGCCGCGATGTGCAAGCCCTATGTGGGCGTGTTGAAACACATCAAGGGCATGCAGTCCGCGCCGCAGTTGCCGCTGGCGGTGGACGTGGCGCGCTGGCAGGGCGAGCCGGTGGCGATGGTGGTCGCGCAAACGCGCGCGCAGGCGGAAGACGCCATTGCGCATATCGAGGTGGAGTATCGGGCGTTGCCTGCCGTAACCCACATTGAAACGGCGCTGGATGCAGCGACACCGCTGATACATCCGGCGCTCGGCAGCAATCTGTGCGTCGAGCGCATGATCGACACGGGCAACGTGGATGCCGTTTTTGCGACTGCGGATCACGTGGTCGAGGCAACGTTTACCACCGCGCGTCACACGCCGGTATCGCTGGAGTCGCGCACGATCCTTGTTGATTTCAATGCCGCCGACGCGCAAATGACGGTGTGGCATTCGACGCAGGTGCCCTACATGATGCAATGGATTATTGCGCATCATTTTGATCTGGCGGAAAACGACGTACGCGTGATCGCACCAGATGTGGGCGGCGCGTTCGGCCTGAAAATTCACATCTACGGCGATGACATGGCGACGGTGGCGGCGGCGCTGTTAACGGGCCGTCCGGTGAAGTTCGTCGCGGATCGGCTCGAATCCTTTGTGTCGGATTTTCATGCGCGCGGGCATCGCGTGAAAGTGCGCTGCGCAGTGTCGAAGGCCGGCGATATTCTGGCGTTCGACATGGATGATATGTACGGTATCGGGCCGTACTCGGGTTACCCGCGCGGCGGAGCCAACGAAGGCATACACGTGAGCAATCTGACCGGCGGGCCGTACAAACAGCGCGTGTATCGCGGCCGCGCGCGGGCGGTGTTCCAGAATAAGGGCATGTACGGGCAATACCGCGCGGTGGGGCATCCGGTGGTGTGCGCGATTACCGAAGGCATGGTGGATCTGGCGGCTGACGCGGTGGGCATGGACCCGGCGGAATTCAGGCGGCGCAATTACATCGCCGACAATGCGTATCCGTATACGGCGGCGAGCGGCGTGGTGTTTGAAAAATTCTCGCAACACGAGTCTCTCGACAAATTGCTGGCGTTGATGGATTACCCGGCGCTGCGCGCCGAACAGGCGGCGCTGCGCAAGCAGGGTGTGTATCGCGGCATTGGCCTTGCCAGCTTTGTGGAAAACACCATGTCGTCATCGGCAACGTACGGTCAAGGCGGCGTGTCGATCGCCTCGCAGGATGCCTGCACCATACGCTTGATGCCGACCGGCGGCATCACCGTCGCCACCAGTCTGACCGAGTTTGGCCAGGGCGCGCATGCGGTCGCGGCGCAGGTGGCGGCCACCACGGTAGGCGTTGCGATTGAAAACGTGCGCGTCATCATGGGCGACACTGAAACCACGCCCTATGGCGGCGGCAACTGGGGATCGCGCGGTACCGGCATCGGCGGCGAGGCCGTGTTCCAAACCGGCAAGGCGTTGCGCGCCAACATACTGAATTTCGTGGCGCGGCTGACCGAATCCGAAGCATCGATGCTGGATGTGCGTGACGGCAATGTGGTGGATGCTAAAACCGGGGTGGTGAAAATATCGCTGGAAGAAGTTGCGCGCACGGCGTATTTCCGCACGGAGCAGGTGCCGAAAGACTATCAGCCGGAACTCACCGTCACCCGCAGTTTTGCGCAGAAGCACTATGCCGGCATTTTCACCAACGGCGTTCATGCCAGTTATGTGCAAGTCGATATCGACACCGGGTTCGTCAAAGTGCTCAAGCATTGGGTGATCGACGACGCGGGCACAGTGGTGAATCCGCTGCTGGTGGACGAGCAAATTCGCGGCGGCGTGGTGCAGGGCATCGGCGCGGCGCTGTTCGAGCAGTGCATCTATAGCGACGAAGGCCAACTCCTCAACGGCACGCTGGCGGACTATCTGGTGCCGATGGCGGGTGAAATGCCGGACATCAAGGTCGGCCATTCGCATTCGCCCACGAAAGTGTCGGAATTGGGCGCGCGCGGTGCGGGCGAGGCGGGTAATGTGGGCGCGCCCGCGGCGATCATGAACGCGATCAACGATGCGCTAAAGCCCTTTAAGGCGCGCGTGACCGATCAGCCGTTTACGCCAGAGCGCATTTTGCGCGCGCTGGAGAAAATAGCGTCATGAAATTTCTGTGTGCGCTGTTATGCCTTTTCGGCCTGTCGGCAACACTGGGCGCAGAGACCTTTAATGCACAGGTGATCGCGGTACTCGATGGCGATACGGTAATGGTGGTGCATGACAACAAGAAAACCACCGTGCGGCTGGCGGGCATTGATGCGCCGGAAAAACTTCAGGAATTCGGCCCTGCGTCGCGCGAGGCGTTGACAAAACTGGTGTTGCGCAAGGAAGTGCGCGTCAGCACCAAAACCGTGGACGACTATGGACGCGTAGTCGCGACACTGGAAGTGGGCCGACTCAATGTGAACGAAGAACAACTGCGGCGCGGCATGGCGTGGGAGTACTCGCGTTATCATTCCGACAAGGCGTTGATCGCGCTGCAAGTCGAGGCCAAAAACGCGCGGCGCGGTTTGTGGGCCGGCGCCAGTCCAACGCCGCCGTGGGAGTTTCGCAAAACGCATGCCCCGACGCGCGAAATCGTGGCGGCGGGCAACGCGTGCGGCGCGAAACGCTACTGTTCACAAATGGTGTCGTGCGATGAGGCAAAATATTACTTCACGCAATGCCGCGTCAAAACACTCGACAAAAACGGCGACGGCGTGCCATGCGAGAATCTGTGCAGGCCGAAATAGCGCTACCGGTAATATGCGTAAGTATTTGTTTTTAAACGATTATTTATATATAGCTGGAGGGGTGCGATGAGGAACGTCTTTTCGTTGGCATGCGGGCTAACGCTGCTGGCGTTTGCCGTTGGCCACGCACACGCACAATCAAACTATCCCTCGCGCCCGGTGCGCATTGTGGTGCCGTACGCGCCGGGTGGCGGCACCGATATCAATGCGCGCAACGTGGCGCCGAAGTTGATGGAACGTTGGGGGCAGACGGTGGTGATCGATAACCGGCCCGGCGGCAATGCCATGATCGGCGCCGATATCGTTGCCAAGGCCGCGCCCGATGGCTACACCATACTGTTGAGCACATCGTCCGAAATTGTGACCGTGCAAAGTTTATTCAAGAGCGTGCCGTATGATGCGCTGCGCGACTTTGAACCCGTCACACTGGCATCCACCACGCCGGTGATCATCACGGCGCATCCGTCGACTAAAGTGAAATCGATCAAGGAGCTGGTTGCGACGGCGGGCCAGCGCAAATATTCTTTTGCCTCGGTGGGCACTGCCAGCCCCCAGCACCTCGCGGGTGAATGGCTGAAAAGCCTCGCCAGGATCGACATGGTACACATCCCGTTCAAGGGCGCCGGTCCTGCGCTGAACGACAATCTCGGCGGTCATGTGCCGATTGCGTTTCTGTCGCTGCTGCCGGCAGTGCCGCACGTCAAAGCGGGGCGTCTGCACGGTCTGGCAGTGACCAGTGGCGCGCGTTCGCCCGCGCTGCCTGAGGTGCCGACGATGAAAGAAGAAGGTTACCCGGACATCGAACTGGTGCAATGGTACGCCGTGTTCCTGCCGGCTAAAACGCCACGCGCCATCGTCAGCAAAGTGAACCAGGACATGAACAGCATTTTTAATTTGCCGGATGTCAAAGAGCGTCTGGCGGCAGGCGGTGCGGACGTCATGGCCACGATGACACCCGCGCAATTCGGCCAATTCGTGCGTGGCGAAATCGAAAAAAACCGCCGCATCATTCAGGCGGCGGGTGTGAAGATCGAATAGTGAAGCAGGCTTCAGGAACGGCGATAGCGCCCGCTTTCTCACTGACTCACTTAGGGGTCGTCTCAGAATACGGAAAATAAAGCACGTTAAGCCAATGGCAGCGACTGTAACGGCCTGGACTTGCCCGCGCCGACCTTGGGCGCTGCACAGGCAACCCTGTGGACTACTTGTTGCTGCAATACCTGGCGCCGCTAGGCAGGGAGCACATCAATCTGACGGGCGACTACCTGTGGCGTAGCACGCCGGTCCGGCGCGGCGTCATGACAGAGCCAGCAAGGCGGCGCGCAAGATTTCGTCATTGGCTTGCGCCAGAAGTCTATCAACTTCCTCATGGGTGCACTTCCAGATAGGCACTGCGGATTGCAGCAGCATCCGGCCGGCCTCAGTCAGCGTCAGCAGTCGCCCGCGCCGGTCGGTCGGATCGACCGCAGTCTCCACCAGCCCGCGTCTTTCGAGCGGCTTCAGGTAGGCTGTCAGAGTGGAGCGATCCATCGCCAGGAGAACGGCGTGAGCTTGCCCTCAGCCTCACTTCTCCGGTACCTCGGCTCCTCCAGCACCGGCGTCTTGAGCCACTTGCGCACCGTGTTGCGCGACAAACTCGTCAGTCGCACGATCTCCCACAAAAGCGATTGAAGGCTTTCGCTGCCCAAGAAATTCAGGGAGCGACGCGGGTTATCTCAAGCAATCAATCTTTATGCAATCTACTGGTTGCATTTTTTTCGAAAGCCGACAATACCGCAACCAGTAGATTGCATATTGTCGTCACCCCCACCGCAACTAGGAGAATACGTATGACCACTGCCACCACTGCCACTGCCTCATCTGATACCGACAGCATCGAACGAAGCATCGTCCTCAACGCCTCGCGCTCGCGCGTGCAGGGCCAATTCACCATCAAGGGGCACGAGCACTGCATGTTCGACATCGTGGTCGAGCGCGTCGAGCCTGAGCAGCTGTTGTCGTACCGCTGGCATCCATACTCCATGGATACCAAGATCGATTACGAAAAAGAGCAGCGCACAGTGGTGACGTTCACGTTGAAAGACGCGGGCGACGTCACCTTGTTCACGGTACTCGAAACTGGTTTCGACAACGTACCGCCTGAGCGCCGCCTCGAAGCCTTCCGCATGAACACCCTTGGTTGGGAAGGCCAGATGGGCAGCCTCCAGCGCCATGTCACAACACAGTAACCAAGCAGGGCTGGAGCTCGCACCGGTTTTCTTCGCGCTCGGCGACAAGACGCGCCTGCGCCTCATCGCCGTTCTGTGTGCCGGTGGCGCGTTCTCCATCGCGCAGCTGACCGCCAACACGCAGATTACGCGCCAGGCCGTGACCAAACATCTTCAGGTGTTGGCCGAAGCGGGCCTGGTGAAAGATATGAAGATCGGCCGCGAGCGGCTGTGGCAGTTCGACCCGGCGCAAATGGAAGCGGCGCGCCGCTCGCTGGAAATCATTGGCCGCCAGTGGGAACAGGCCTTGGGCAATTTGAAAGCGTTCGTCGAAGATTAGCGACCAGCGGGGCGCACAAGCAAACGTGCCTCGAAGAACTGGTCATATTGGAAGTTTATGCAGTAGCAAACACCAGAAGGAGAAATTGTGAGCGAGGCCCGCTTTTCTGGACGGGCAAGTTGATAATAGTTTATTAACTTGCAAGGAGAGTCCATGAAACAACGCATCCCTCGCCGTGTTTTTACGG
>JAYVQD010000333.1:0-6152 GCA_043777275.1 Nitrosomonadales bacterium | reverse complement strand
CGTGGCTGAATGAGCGCTTGAAGCACTATCTGACCGCCGATGGCTTTGAGGTGCTGGCGATGCAGGGCTTGAGCACCGAGGCCCACTCAACAATTACGCGCGAGCGCATTCTGGCGCTGGTGGATGAAGTGGTGCGGCCTGAAACGGAAGCCATCTTCATCAGTTGCTCGAATTTTCGCACCCTTGAAATCATCGACGGCATCGAACTAAAGTACGGCTTGCCGGTGGTGACCAGCAACGCCTCGATGATGTGGGCGATGCTGCGGCTGATGAACGACCAGCGCGATGTGCCCGGCGCGGGGCGATTGTTCAAGCGGTGAGGCTGTGATGACTAGCGTGTGGAAACCTGAACGCGAGATCGAGATTCTCGCCGGCACGCCGCCCGGCGGCGGCTTGGATCGCACGGCGCGCACGCTGGCGGCTGCGCTCGCGTCGATTTCGATTGCGAACAAAGTCATCAACCTTCCCGGAGACGGCGCGCGAAAAGTCTGGGCCAGCGTGGATGCGCGCGCGGGTGACGCGCACGTGCTGTGCATCAGCTCGCCGAATCTCACCACCGATTATCTGACGGGCGTGGCCTCATTCAACCACGACAGCTATACGCCGCTGGCGATTTTGTACAACGAATACATCGCGTTTGTGACGCGCAGCGATTCGTCTTACCGCAGCGGCGGCGATCTGCTGAAACGGTTACGTACTGACACCGCCAAAGTCACCGTGGCATTGTCCACCGCTGCCGGCAATCCAAACCACATCGCACTGGCGCAGGTCACACGGCACGCGGGCGGCGATGTGCGCGCGCCGGTGATACGCGTGTTCGATTCCGCGCTGGATGCGGTGGCCGATGTGGTGGCCGGCAACGCCGATGTGGCCGCCGTTACCGCCGCGAGCGCGGTGCAGGAACTCGAAGCCGGCACCTGTCGCGCGCTTGCCGTGTCGTCGCCCACGCGGCTCGCCGGTGGGTATGCACAAACGCCGACATGGCTGGAGCTCGGCGCGCCCTGCACGCTCGGCGCGTGGCGCGGCGTGCATGGCGCGCACGGCCTTAACGTGGCGCAGATCCAGTTCTGGAAATCCGCGCTGACGGAGGCAACGCACGCAGCCACGTGGGCGACGGAACTCGCGCGCCATTGCTGGACGCCGATGCTGGTGACCGGCGCCGCGCTGCGCGAGCATCTCATGCACGAACAGGCGCAGATGCGCGCTGTGCTCGTTGAATTGGGATTCAAAAATACCTAAGTATTTGTTTTTATTGAATTTATTTCGAATGCGCTATAATGCGAACACGGTGCGCGCAGTACACGAATAGCGCGGGCCGTTTATATTGGAAATGTTATGAGAACGGAAGTACACGTACACGGCTCGATGTTTTTGTGCAAGGGCGTGCGCCTGAAACAGGTCGAGCAAGCCTTGCGTCCGTGGCTGGAATATCTGGATATCGAAACGCTGGCCGACGCGCGCAGCCTGGAGCAAGACGAGCCCGGCATCGCGTTCGACGCGCGCGAACGCACGCTGAACATTTGCTGGACAGGCGAAGTCGGCCGCAACTTTCAGGAGAAACTCGGCGCCGCCATTCAAAACGTCGGCCCGCTCACCGAGTACGCATCGGAAATCGAAGTGACCTACTACCCCGATCACGGCGACGACGAGTTCTATCAGGTGTTTGTCGGCCCCACGCCCGAATCGATACACGAGTTTCGCCGGCAGTGTGTGGTGGAAGACGCGACGCAACTGCTGTCACGTCACTTGGGCAAACCCGAAGTCGATCAGGTGGCCACGCTCATCAGCGACTTGTTCGGCAAATCGCAACCGCCCAAACAACCGGCGTCGGAGCAAAGCGGCTCATCGACGGTGATCCCGCTGCATCCGCGGAATAAACATCTGCACTAATGCTTGGGGCCCACCTGAGGTCAGCCATCATTTGTCGCCGGTCTGCATGCGAATGTAGGTGTTAAAAGCGTTGCGTCGGTTCGCCTCGGTGAACGCGGGCAGATGCGAAAAGCGCGACCAATCGGTTTTTTTGTACGCCACGTCGAAATCCTCAAGCTCGCTGGCCGCCACGCCCATTTTCTCGCGCAGGTATACCAGATAGTCGCGCGTCAGACGCAAATCCGCCGCCGCGTCGCGCGAAGCGTCGCCGTGACCGCCCACTAATATTTCAGGATTGAGTTTTACGATCCGGTCTATCGCGGCGATCCATGCCTTGCTGTCGGCTTCGCCCACAAACGGCAGCCGTCCGGCAAACATTAAATCGCCGACGAACAACACTTTTTCTTCTTCGACGATCATTGCCAGGTCTTCGGGGGTGTGCGCGGGGCCAACCGGAAACACGCGAAACGAAAGCCCGCCTAGCTTGAAGGAAACGTCACGATCCACCCATCGATCCGCGCCGAGCAATCGCATTTTCCCATCTACCCACGGTGCGAGCGAGATGCGCCGTTCAGCAAGGCGCTGTTGTGCGGCATCCGATTTCAAGTACACGCCCGCTGCCGGATGCGCCCAGATTTCCGCGCCCGCGTCCTTGAACGGCGGCAAGCCGTAGAAATGATCCGCGTGGTAATGACTGACGATGACGCGGCGTATCGGCGCTTGCGTCACTTTGCGGATGGCGTCGATAAATTCGCGGCCGAGCACCGGCGTGCCCAACGCATCGAACACCACCACGCCCTCGCTGGTCACCACAAAACCGGCGTTGGACGTGTGGCCGCGATTCGCCAGCGACGGCACGCCGGTTTCGCCCCGGATGTAGTACACGCTGGGCGAGACGCGTATCGATTCCAGCGCGGCGGCGGGCAGCGCCAGGCAACACAGCAGCGCCAGTGCGATTGCCGCAGCGAGTCTCACATCAGCCCTTGATTTTTTTCCATGCCGATCAGCCGCGGCACATTGGGCGCACGCGGGGTGATGGTTTTACGATCCTTCAGGTAGCGCTCGACCACATCCCACACCGGCTCGCCGGTGACACCCTCCGCCACCGGTGCCCAGCCCGCGACTTTGTAGCGTTTATCGGCCTCCAGCGGCTTGCCTCCCAGGCGCATATCCGAAATACGCTGGCCGATGGCCGCCGTCGGGTTGCAGGTATACGCCATGCCGCCGACGCGCACCATGTCGCCGCCCTGTTGCAGATAGGGATCCGGGTTGAACAGGTTGTCGCACACATCTTCAAGAATCGCCTTGATGTCGGTGCCGGTCAGTTCGTTCAGCGTCACGCTGGGATAGGTAATCGCCGTCTGATCCATCAAATGTTCGCGCGTGATCGTCTGCCCCGGCAGCAGCGTGGTGCCCCAGCGAAAGCCCGGCGAGAAACCGATCTCTGCGTTTTTGGACGCCATCAGCGCGTCCAGAATCAATTGGTCAAAAGTGCCGTTGAAATTGCCGCGCCGGTAGAGCAAGCCTTCGGTGACGGCGAGCGATTCCTCCAGCTTGGCCTTGTACGGCGCGCGCACGCGCTCGATCAGTGCCTGCATGGTCGCATCCGCCGGCAACAAGTTGGCGAACACCGGCAGCAAGCGGTAACGAAAATCCGTGACGCCGGCACCCGCCTTCACCTCAAGATCGAGCACACCGAGAAACTTGCCGTTCGAGCCGGCATTGGTGACCACGGTTTTGCCGCCCGCGTTGCTGACGATCACCGGGACCGGTACGCCGTCATGCGTGTGTCCGCCGAGAATGGCATCGATGCCGCGCACGCGCCCGGCGAGTTTTACGTCCACATCCATGCCGTTGTGGGACAACAGCACCACCGCGCGCGCGCCCTTGGCACGCACTTCCTCCACGGTTTTTTGTAACTCAGTCTCTTGTATGCCGAAGGTCCATTGCGACACAAAATAGCGCGGGTTGGCAATCGGCGTATACGGAAAAGCCTGACCAATGATCGCCACCGGCACGCCGTTCATTTCACGAATGACATAGGGCTTGAACACCGGATCGCCAAAATCCGAGGTCTTCACATTTTGTGCCAAAAACTCGATACGGCCCAGCGACTTGACGGCTTCCTGCACGCGCTTGTCGCCATAGGTGAACTCCCAGTGCGCGGTCATCATGTCCACGCCGAGTTGCTGGCAGGCGTCGATCATGTCCTGCCCGCGCGTCCACAACGCCGTGGCGGAACCTTGCCAGGTGTCGCCGCCGTCGAGCAGTAACGCATTAGGCCGCGTCGCACGCAGCCGTTTAACCAGCGTGGCAAGGTGCGCGAAACCGCCCACTTTGCCGTAACGCTTTGCAGCAGCCGCGAAATCCAGCGCGGTAAAAGCATGCGCTTGCGGCGTGCCCGGCGCGATGCCTGCGCTGCGCAGCAGATGCTCACCCACCAGATGCGGAAAGCGCCCGGCCGCCTCGCCCACGCCGATGTTGGCGCTGGGTTCGCGAAAATGCGTCGGCAACAATTGCGCGTGGCAGTCGGTGAAGTGCAGCAGACTGACGTTGCCGAACGCGGGCAGGTCGTAGAGCGCCTGCGTCACCTGCGCGCGCGCGGCGCCGAGTGGCGCCCCGCAGGCGGCGGCGGCGGCGAGCGTACTTAGAAATTCACGGCGGTTCATTGATTGACCGGCGAGCTGGGGTCGAGCAGCAACGCCGTCACGTCCCTGAGTTGTTGCTCGGTCAAAATGCCGTTGTGGCCGAAGCGCGGCATGTTGGAGCAGGCCGAATACGCCTGCGAATTGTAGATACGGCCATAGGTGTAGCGCTGGAGTTCCGCGCTGGCGCCGCCGCGCAGCTTGCCGTAGTTGTAGAGACTCGGCCCGATGGTGCCGAACGATATCTCCGCCTTGCTCAGTTGGTGACAAGCGTAGCAGTTGCCGCCCGCCGGGACTTTCGGGTCATCGGAAAATTGCTTGCCCACGCCCGTTTGCGCGATGCGCTCGCCCTGTTTCCAGTCGCCCATCATCTTGCCGTCGGCTGGATATTTGATCGAGGCCAGATTGGCGTTCTCGATTTTTGCGGCATCCGCCTTGGATAACTTGTCCGGCGGCGGGCTGCTGCATAGCCGCTGCGCCTGATCCTGATCCAGCCGGTCCAGTTTGGCCTGGCCATTCTCATTGAAGGATGCCTTGATGGCCACCATATCTTCCGCCGTCACTGTTTTGTCACTGACGGTAGCACACCCCACGGCAACTGCGGTACACACCACGACCGACGGAAACGTCCACGTTGAGATTTTCATGTTGGTCTCGCGTTATCGTTTAATGGCGGGCGCGTTAAACGCGGCGCCGTTGGCGTTATAGGCAAGGAAGGTGGTTAGCGCGATGGACAAATCCGAGCCGAACACCAGTTCCGGGAAACGCTGCTGGCGAAAGCAGTCATACAGCCGCCATTGAAACGTCCGCAACTCGCCTTGCGACACGCGATAGGCGGGCCAGGTGGTGTAGCCCAATTGTGCGCCCGCCTTCTCGGTCAGATTGGGCAAATCCTGCAAGCGGATGCGCTTGCCGGTCTCGGCGTGACAGGTGGCGCAGGCAAAATCATGCGGCCCGCCGCGAAAGAAAAACATTTTTTCGCCGAGACGATAAGCGTCTTTTTCCTTGGCGTTGTTCAGCGCCACCTTCATCACCACGCCTTTTGACTCGGACGTGATCCACGCGGTCAGCGCCTCGATGTCGGAGCGGTTGTTGCCCGCGCCGAAGACCCGTTTGGTGGCGTCCGCGTGCGGGATGCCCTGCAGCGTCGTCATGCAAAACACCAGCCGCGTTTCGAGGTCCATCACGCGCGCGGCATCGGCGAAGTAGCGCGGCAGCTCGGCATACGCGCCCTTCACCACGCCCGCGCCCTTGCCCAGATCGCAGCGCTCCAGCGTCACGCCCTTCGGCCCGCGCTTTTGCTTCCACAAATCTTCGCCGCGCGCCTCCCACAGTTCGGCGGGATTGCCGTCCTGCAACTGCGCGCGATACTTGGCGATTTCGTCCACCACACTGGTTTGCGCGGCAACCTCGAACGCAGACAATAGCGCTAACCATAGCGACAGCGCCCTCGCGATTTTTGTGGTCATGAACCGTTTCTCCTCGTCTTCACCAAAATTAACCTCGCGTTTCGCCGTCCGCTGATCGCGATCAGGAGATCGTGGCTTCGTCCGTGCGCTTGTCGCCTTTGTTATCTTCCCAGATAACGATAACCTTATCGCCTTTCTGGCCGCCCTTGAAATTAAATTCAAGGTACGG
>JAYVQD010000332.1:0-6153 GCA_043777275.1 Nitrosomonadales bacterium | reverse complement strand
CAAACGATCCAGACTGGCTTCAAACTGCCGGATTTCCGCTTGTAACTTGGCCAGCGACTGCTGGTCATCGGCCTTGCGGTCATTCAACTGTCGGCGTGCTTCGCCCAGCATGGTCTGGAGATGACGTGCGGTAAAAACCCGGTTTAGCAGATGAGATTTCACGAGTGCATCCATTTTCTCCATCGGCACGTTATGGCTGGCGCAAGTATGGCCGCCCTTGTTTACTCTGTTGGTGCATTTGTAATACTTGTATCGTCCGCTTTTGCCGGAGATTAAGGTCATACCGGCACCACAGTCGCCACATTTGAGTAATCCGGTTAGCAACGTGCGCGACGAGACGCGGCGCGGCGGAGTTGCCGCCGGCGCGCGCGCCTGTCGGCGCTGACGCACGCGCTCGAACATTTCTTTGTCCACGATGGCGGGAACGGCGACCTTGATCCACTCAGAAGGCGGGCGTTTCTTGCGCGTCTTGAATTCCGTCATGTTGTAGACGTGTTCCCCGGCATAGGTAGGACTCGACAACACCTGATGCACTTTCTGAATGCGCCAAGGCCGCCCGCGCATCAACTGCCCGCGCTCGTTCAGATGCCTGGCGATTTCCTTGATGCCAACGGTGCGCCCCTCGTGACCGGCAAGGTAAAGCTCATAAATGCGCCGCACCGTGGCCGCTTCTCCCTCTTGGATGCCGAGCTTCTTCTTGCGCCGCCCGCGATTGCCGAGGCTTTCTGTCTCAATGGTGCGATAGCCGAACGGTGCGCCGGAGCCGTTGAAGAATCCCTGCCGTGCGTTCTCAAGCATGCCACGAGCGGTATGCTTGGCGTTCTCCTTGCTCTGGTATTCATCGAATACCGAGAAGATGCGCCGCGCCAGCTCGCCGGACGGATCGTCCGTGGTCTGCTGGGTGATCGACACCACTTTGACGCCATGCTTGGTGAGTTTGCGCTCGTAGAGGCCGAAGGCAATCGCGTCGCGGAAGAACCGCGACAGGCTATGCACAATAATCGAGTCATATGGGGCGGGGGAGAGCGTCGCGTCGGTGATCATCTCCTGAAACACCGGGCGTCGATCATCGGTGGCGGACGCACCCGGCTCGACGTATTCCTTGGCGACCAAAAACCCGGTGCGCTCGCACCATTCGCGCATCTGGCGTAGTTGATCCGGTATCGACAGGTCTTGCTCGGCCTGCCGTGCCGTGGAAACTCGAGCATAGAGTGCGACCGCCATTTTCTACTTCTCCTCGACGATGCCGGTTTGTATCAGAAATTCCTGCATCAAGCTGGTCAAGTGCGAATGTATGACCGCAGATTCGCGTTCGGTGATCTTATCTTCGCTGAAATCGTCGACGATGTACAGCATCACTGCCACGTCGGATTGTTGATTTTCCACGCATGGGGCACCTCCTTCCTTGCATCATATATTCCTGCCCTGACCGTGCCTGTCCTTGGCGCTTTCTTCCGTAAAAACCCGTGCTAATTCCCGCTCCAAACCACTCTTGCCAAACTCATCCAAGAATAAACGCCGAAATGCTTGATACTGCGAATCCGGCAGTGACGACTGCGCGAGCAGAAGCACACGGTTTTTGCGGTGGCTGAGCAGATCGAGCAGGGCTTGCAGCGTTACCATTGACCGAGCCTGATTAAATCAATGCGCTTTTCTACATCGTGTTTCCACGTCAGCGGATCATGCACCTTGACCATGAGTTGTTGCAGTCGCCGCATGGCCTCATCCATGCCAGTGAAAGACTCCCCATGCTGGATGGAATGCACCGCGCCGATGCGCTTCAGATAGCCATAGACGCTGACGGCCATGCGCATCATGCGCACGTTGAGCAAGGCTTCCGCGTCAATTTCGCGATGGATGCCTTGGCTGTTGAGCGCCCTGATGTGTTCGTGTAACGTAATCCACAGCGAATGCAGCGGCCAGCGTGAGCGGTTGCCGTCCTCGGTCTTTACTCTCAGGGAATCGTGTTCGTGGGCGAGATAGCGCAGCAGGTCGCCTTGCTGGTCTTCCAAATCAACCAAGGTGCGTATCCCGAAACGGCGCAGCACGTCCTTGCGCACTTGCCATTCGATGCGCCATACGTCCTCAGACATTCCCCACAGATCGAACAGCCAGGTCTTATGGCTTTTCTCGGCAATCTCCGCGACCTTGTCATAGATACGTAGCACAACATCGCCCTTGCCAAAACCGAGCGTCTGCAGCTTTCTGTCATTGCGGTAACGGCTATCCTTGGCCGACAGACTGACGACGCTGTCCTCGTCAAAGTCGATTACGGGCAGGTAACAGTCGAAGGTGAAATCGACCCGCGCCAGCGTCTCCGGTTTGTAGGCGCGCAGTCCGACCGCTTCCACCCACTGCATAAACTTCTGATGCTGGCCGGATGCGGTATCCCGCCATAGTGCCTCGCTGCGGTAGGTGACGTAAAACGATGGGCTGTTGTATTCCCCGCATTCAATTGTCCAATCAAGGTTCGAGAGGATGAACGGGAAGCCGCGCGAACTGCCCGAGCGGTGCAGCAGGAACTCGGTGCCGCCAAGTGTTACCAACTTGGGATCGCGGCTCTTGGACTGGCGCAGGTTTTCGCGCTCGTAGGCGAGTTGCCCGAAGTCGATGCCGCATCCAGCCAATGGGCGCAGGTAGTAGGAACACTCTACCGTGTCATGGCCGAACAAGAGCAGGCGAGAATTCATGTGGCTTACTTCTGTTTTCCGGATTTAGATTTTGTACGGTATCGGCGTCCCGATGCATTAACTCGGTCTGTCACCATCGGGCGCTCAGTTTGCTCCGGAAGCATAATCTGCACCTTCTGCGCTTCTTCTGGCGTCAGCTCCTTCATGATTGCCTCGATTCCCACGTCGAGAAGCTCGTTAATGACAAGTGAAACCGGAACGCCGCCCATTCGCGCCATGTTTTCAATCTGGGTGAATAGATGCAACGGGAAACGATGGCTGCGCTGAACGGCCGCCATCGTCGAGCTGACCTTCGCATTTCCTGTAACCAGCGATGCGAGAATTTCGACCTTCGATGGCCGATAGTCTTCTGAATCATCACTCATAGCGAATTCCTGTCCGGGGTTGGTTTAGGATTTAAGTGTAACCCACAACGTAACCCAACTGCAACCCAAAATCGCAGAAATGTCAAAAAAGCCCAAAAACCGTGCTTTGTGCTGTTTAAGTTATCCTATGTATCCGTAGGCCCCCGTGTTACTCCAACGGGGGCCTAGGCAGCAATAGATGACATTGTAGTCAGTGAAGAATCCGATGAAATTGAACAACAAGATTCGTCAACCAGTCCACGTTAGATAGATCAAGATTCTCAAGCGTGAAGGGAACCGCGAAAAATGCCGAGCAAGCCGTTGAATCGAAGCCTACGCGCCGCGAAGGCGACCAAGCAGGACGAGTTTTACACGCAGATTTCAGACATAGAGAAGGAGCTGCGACATTACACGAAGCATTTCGGGGGTAAGACCGTCCTGTGCAACTGTGACGATCCAAAGGTCAGCAATTTTTTTCACTACTTCTCGCATAACTTCGAGAAACTAAGGCTGAAAAAGCTGATTACTACCTGCTACAAGAATTGCGATGCTGATCTGTTCAGTACTCACACGGCGGAAAACGGGATCTACCTCGTGTACGACGGTGCGAAGAAGGGTAGTCGCGTTCCGACCGCAGACCAAATCGGCATTCATAGGTTAAAAGGCGACGGCGATTTTCGCAGCGAGGAATGCCGCAAGCTGCTCGGGCAAGCGGACATCGTCGTTACGAATCCGCCGTTCTCGTTGTTTCGGGAATATGTTGAGCAGTTGGTGAAATGCAAGAAGAAATTCCTTGTCATCGGCAACCAGAACGCAATCAGTTACAAGGAAATTTTCGGACGGATAAAGGAAAACAAGATGTGGCTTGGGTACACGCACCCTGTCGCATTTGTCGTTCCAGATCACTATGAGATGCGGGAGATCAGAAGCTGGAGGACTGAAGACGGAACGAATTGGCGCAGCATGGGAAACGCCTGTTGGTTCACCAATCTCGATATTCTAAAGCGTCATGAGGAATTGATCACCGTAAAAGATTACAGCATGGAAGGGCATCCCGATTACGACAACTACAACGCTATTGAAGTGTCGCGCTACAAGGATATTCCTGGCGATTACGATGGAGTGATGGGCGTCCCTGTGACGTTTCTTGATCACTACAATCCCGAACAATTCGAAATCGTCGGGTCAGATTACGAGGTGAGGCAAGGGTTATTGCCCGAGGTTGTCAAGCGAAGTTGGAGAGGTAAGACCGACCGAGGCTACGTAAACGGCAAGCGGCTATTTGCGCGAATCCTCATCCGCAAAAGAATGAAATAAATGAAGATCGAACTCAAAGAAATCACCGTCAAAAAGCTAACCAACAACTTTGCCGATAATGCCGAGCAGGGAGTCGTCGCGTATAGTGGCAGGCTAGACATTCGTCCAGCGTATCAACGGGAGTTCATTTATAAAGATAAGCAGCGCGATGCGGTGATCGATAGTATCCGGAAAGACTTTCCGCTGAATGTAATGTATTGGGCGGTACATAGTGACGGCCAATTCGAAGTGATCGATGGACAACAGCGCACGCTTTCAATTTGTAAGTACGTCACTGGCGATTTTTCCATTGACGGGCTTGCATTTCATAACTTGCAAGACGATCAGCAAGAGCAGATTCTTAATTATAATTTGATGGTCTATTTCTGCTCCGGGTCTGATAGCGAAAAGTTAGATTGGTTCAGAACTATCAATATCGCTGGGGAGGAACACACCGATCAGGAATTGCGGAATGCCGTCTATGCAGGTCCGTGGACGGCTGATGCCAAGCGATATTTCAGCAAGACAGGCTGCCCGGCCCATGGGTTGGCGAGCGATTATCTGAGGGGTAGCCCGATCCGGCAGGAATATCTGGAAACGGCAATCAAGTGGAGCTCAGAGGAAAAAATCGATGAATACATGTCAAAACATCAACACGACGAGAATGCGACGCCGCTGTGGCAATACTTTCAGCGGGTCATAGCCTGGGTGAAAGCGACGTTTCCCAAGTATCGACGAGAGATGAAGGGTGCGGATTGGGGGATTCTCCACAATCAGTTCAAAGACAAAGAGTTCGATACGGACAAGCTGGAGAAGCGGGTCGCAAAGTTGATGCAGGACGACGATGTGGAGAGAAAAGCGGGAATCTACCCGTATGTCTTGAATGGAGATGAAAGGCACCTGAACATCCGCGCGTTCTCAGACAACATGAAACGGGAAGCTTATGAGAAGCAAAAGGGAGTCTGCGTGAAGTGCAAGAAGAAGTTTCAATTGGACGAAATGGAAGGCGACCACATCAAGCCTTGGCACGAGGGCGGAAAGACCAACGCCGCGAACTGCCAGATGCTGTGTAAAGACGACAACAGAAGAAAATCTGGAAAATGAAATGGTCTAGCAACCAGTTCCAGCGTACGCTCGGACGCGCGGCCGATCGCTGGACTAAGGCGTTAAATCAGTTCCAAGGTTTCGAACCATTGCCCGGTTTCATCCGGTATGGCACGCCAGTAATATCAAAGGGTTACGTCAATGCGTGACCCTTTTTTATTGGTGCTGCCAAACGGATGCCCATGGCGTGTCGCGAATATCCTGTCAGCAGCCGTGTTTCAGACATGCAAATCAACTGCCTGGGTGATGGCTGCCTCGGTAACGTTCGGTGCAAAAAGCTGGATGAAGTCGAAAACGAAGCGGCGCAAATACGTATGACGGCGCAAGCACAGACAGATGGTGTCTTTGCCCAGCAGATGGCTCGCGTGTAATGCGCGTAGCTGGCGATCGGCGCGCGGGTTATAGGCTACTTCGGGGACAATGGCGATGCCAAGGCCGGCAGCGGCGTAGGTTTTCATCACGTCAGAGTCGACCGCGTTGATAACGACCTTGGGTGCCAGTCCCGCCCGATGGAATGCGCTCAACAGGCTTTCGCGCATGCCAAAAGCTTCGTCGTAACTGATCAACGGGTAGCGCGCCAGATGTTCGAGGCTAAGCTGTCGTACTTTGAGTAACGGGTGGCCCACCGGCACCACCACAATGCGATCCGTATCAAAACAAGGCAGCATCACCACGTCGTCCGGCAACTTGGACGGCATGGCCGACACGGATATGTCGGC